>JBBRRM010000036.1:0-13604 GCA_038275915.1 Nitrospirales bacterium | reverse complement strand
CAGCGTCGGCAATCCCCACTGTGTCGTCTTCAAACCAGCCGGTCAGTCCTGGTCGCGGGAAGAACTGCTCACGTTGGGACCGGCATTAGAAAACCATGCCCTATTTCCGAAGCGAACGAACGTTCAACTCGCTGTACCGATCGACCCCAAAGGACTCTTCAATCTGATCTGTGAGCGCGGGGCCGGTGAAACCCAGGCATCCGGGTCCTCCTCCTGCGCCGCCGCCAGTGCAGCGGTCCGGCTTGGACTGGTGAAAAGCCCCGTCACAGTGAAGATGCCTGGAGGTCAGCTCAATATCGAGGTCGCAAAGGACTTCCGTCTCACCATGAAGGGTCCGGTCGCAGAAATCGCACGTGGAAGCCTGAGCCCCTCGTTCGTCCGCTCCCTGCGCTGAACGAGCCATCGTGGAATCAGCCGTTGGCATTCAACCTCACGCCTCGAGCCGAGTTGCTCCGCAAGGTGGCGGGCACTTAAAATAGTGTCTTACAACACTTCCTAGTCCTGACCGCTAGAGGCTGACCGCTCATGGCGACTAACGCCGACTTCCAATCGAAACTCGACCACCTGCCGGATCAGCCCGGGGTGTATCTGTTCAGAGACGAGCAGGGCGAATTGCTTTACATCGGCAAGGCAGCAGTCCTGTCCAACAGGGTACGATCCTATTTTCACAAAGGGACCGACCACTCGCCAAAAAATATAGTCCTGCTCAACCACATTACAGACTTCGAAACGATCGTCACCCGCTCAGAACTCGAAGCCCTTATCCTCGAAAGCAATCTGATCAAGCAACATCGTCCCCGTTTCAACGTCGTCTTGCGTGACGACAAGCAATATCCCTATCTTCGCCTGCCGATCAAAGAGGATTTCCCCCGCCTATCCATTGTCCGCCGCGTGCAACAAGACGGTGCCCTGTACTATGGTCCCTACACACCGGCGGGTGCGTTGCGGGAGACGTTGAAAGTCATCAAGAAAGCTTTCCCTCTGGCCACCTGCACGATCGATATCGACGGCAAGGCAGAGCGGGCCTGTATCGAATTCGAAATCAAACGGTGCATGGCACCCTGCACCGGCAATCAATCGAAGGAGGACTACCATCACATCGTCGCACAGGTCCGCCAGTTTCTCGAGGGCCGCGACCATGAATTGCTGGACGATTTACGCACCCAGATGGAAATGGCGGCGGAGCGGGAGGAATTCGAAGAGGCGGCACGCTTACGCGATCGGCTTTTCAACATCGAACGCACCCTCGAGAAACAACGCATCACCCAGATTACGACGACCGATCAAGACGTGATCGGCCTGGCGCGGCAAGGGTCGGCGGTCGATCTTCAGATCCTCTTCGTACGCGGCGGCCTCCTGATCGGACGGAAAGACTTTTTTTGGCCCCATGCAGCCGACGCCGGGGACGAGGAGCTCGTTCGCTCCGCCATTGAACAATTCTACAACAAAGACGGTCAACCGCCCAAAGAGCTGCTCATCCCCACCGCGCTCGACGACGTCACAGTGATCGAAGAGTGGCTTTCAGGCAAGCGCGGAAATACTGTTCGCGTCGTGGCGCCTGAGCGGGGCGTGAAGCATCAACTGCTCCTTTTGGCGGAAGAAAACGCCGGGGCCGCAGTCGCCAATCATCTCCGTGACGAAGAAATCGGACGGCAGGCAATTGAAGAACTGAAGCGGCTTTTGCGAATGAACGTCGTGCCTCGGCGCATCGAAGGATTCGACATTTCAAACACCATGGGCAACCAGTCCGTCGCCTCTATGGTCGTGTGGGAAGATGGACAGATGAAGAAAGCCGACTACCGCCGGTACACAATAAAAACCGTGAGCGGGGCTAACGATTTCGCCAGCATGCAGGAAGTCGTCACACGGCGCTATGGACACAATGAGGATCTCGCGCGCCCGGATCTTATCCTGATCGATGGAGGATTAGGACAGCTCTCCGCAGCCATGGAAGGCCTGAAACAGGTCGGCCATCGTGATCTGGCCATAATCGGATTGGCCAAGGCACGAGGAGACAAGGACGAACGAATTTTTCTTCCCGGACGAAAAAACCCCTTTGTGCTTCGTGCAAACTCCCCGGCCACCCATCTCGTGCAACGCATTCGCGACGAAGCCCATCGATTCGCGATCACATTCCATCGCAAGCTACGCAGCAAATCCCTGATGGCCTCGCAACTGGATCAAATACGCGGCATCGGCGAGATCAAACGAACGCGCCTGCTCAAACAATATGGCAGCCTCTCGAACATTGCCGCCGCCACGGACAACGAATTAAAAGCCGCCGGCCTCGACGCCAAGACCGTCGCGGAGATGCGCAAGGCACTTCCGAACAAGTTTTCCTAACCTGGCAGGAAGCTCTCGGTCAGATTCGCGTCCTGGGAAAGGCCTGCATGGCGCTCAACATTCCTCCACCCTCACGACATGACCGTGTAGACGCCCATCGAGCACGATGCCCGGCGGAGATTTGGTGGAACGGGTGACCGATGTTTGAGTCTGGTATCCTTGCCGCGATGAGGACGGAGACCTGTCTCTGTTGAACATAGAAGTTTGACACTGACCATCCCCCGAGTGAACGCCGGGATGATACGGCCCTCAACCCTGTGGTGCAGCAGCAATCAGTGTTTCAAGCGCCGAAATCCAATAATTAATACATCCCAGGCGAATCCTTCTTTAGATTCGCACCGCTCCGGACAAGCGGACAAAGGAAGATCGTGAGTTATAGCTAGACAATCAAGATGTTAGGTGGCCCTGCCATCAGAGCTAAATGGTCCTAGGTTGCTATCATTAGGACTACCTTTCCATGAGGATGGCTATGCAACCAAATCGCACACATGTTGATTTCACGAACGCCCTCAATTAGACTTCTACTCGTCAAGCTCCATCATCACGATTCAAGGCGGCTCATCGAGGAGCAGAGAGCATGATGCGCGAGTCCCTTCGACAACAACAGGCTGTTTCGGAAGATGCCCTTCGTGGAGAATTTCCATTTTTTCAGCGAGCAGGGCACGATCCTGATTCTCCCCTTTCCACACAGCAAAGTCTTAGCCAAGGCTCTGCCCAGACCCCACAACACCAGAGTCTCGGCAAACAGCAGCCGCGCCGTTTCCCTTCTGAAATTTTCAAGGATCTGACAAAAAGAGAAATCCAAAGCGTCGTTGAGATTCTCCATTACTCGGCGGAGGCAGCGACGGGGGATGATGTGTATCATGTCCTCCAGCTTATTCAGCGGGCCGTGGCGTGCCCAAAAGTGATCGGAGGCGTGGCCCAGCTCACTGCCACTGGCGGCTTTAAAGAATTCAACAGTGTAATCAACGTGAGCTATTCGAACGACTGGCTGTACGCCTATTGCAAGAACCAGTACTCAACTGTTGATCCGGTATTACGCGCTCTCCTCACGACATTCCAAACACAAACCTGGGAGCAGACCTACTCAACAGCCAGCTCTCGCAAACAACTGGGATTCATCGAAGAAGCCCGCTCGATCGGATTAACCCACGGAATCACCACTGGAATCCTCGAGCGAAACCGAGGATTCGCTACTTTCTTTTCATTTGCCGGAGGCGATCCCAATAACACTCACCGGTATGTGGGATTGATCGAGTACCTTCTTCCTTCTCTTCATCGGGTTCTCATTGCAAACACCCACACACCTTTACTCAATCGCGTGAAAGGTCTTTCGCCTCGCGAAACGACGGTGCTGCTGTGGATGAAGCAAGGAAAAACCAATTGGGAAATCGCTCGTATTGTGGGAGTGACCGAACGGACCGTGCGCTTCCACGTGGAAGGCATTTTCATGAAGCTCGATGCCAGTTCCCGCACTCAGGCCGTGGCAGTGGCCATGGAGTATGGCCTGCTTCCGACTGAATAGACTCCTTGCGCTGATTAGGTGAGATCTTTCTCCGATCAAGCTGCGGCTAATCTCCCCCCTACTTCGATCTCGCCTAACGGCTGCTCATCTTGCGGTCTGGCCCGGATTACACCGGACTGGGCGAACTGCTCCCTGGGATCTCTTGCGAGGAATCCGCTCTTTTCAAACATAGTGGAACCATCAACCGTATTCATCCACTGGAAGAACGACGGTTGTTTCAGCTGACAGGTTTCATAAAATTGTTTCCAGTCAAGTAGGGCAGCGATTGAGAGTGCCCCAGCCGGAGGAAGAGACACGGCCGGACTAATGGCCTCACACGGAAGTCCGATGCCGCGAAGCACTCGCAGAAATCGTTTCTCGACCACCATATACATATAGGGGACCTCGTTCTGCCTTGACCATTGATACACCCCCTTAATGAGAATCAGCATCAGGCGGCTGGAAAGCCCTTTGTCCGTCAATGTCGGGTCTAGCGCCAGCCTTGTAATCTCCGCGGTATCGTGCTCCTTCCTAATTTCGCAGCTCGAAAGTAAGCAAGAACGAAATTCTTTCTCTATCATGAATGGATAGGGAGATCTCACCATCCGGAAGACGCCACGAAGCTTCCGGTCATCGTCAAACAGCCCGATCGACGTGGCAAATGCATCATACGTATCGACTTCAAGCTCGTCGTCGCTTTTCGCAACCCATTCAAGCCGGTCGGCAAACACTTGATGACGCAGATGATACGACGCTCTGAGGTCGTGGTCATCTGACAGTGTTTTCACGAGTAACCTGTCTTCCCGAAACTCGATTGGCTGACTTTCCTCTAACACCAGCATGAGCACCTCCCTCTTCCTTCTGTGGACCACACTTCCTATGCCTAAAGAAATGCATGAATGCATCGCATGGCGTCACCTGGCGCATCCGCCAGGTGACGGAATTCATGCCAGTCGCGTACTAGTAGGAGTATGTCGAACTGAGTCGTCCGTGCAGGAAGGACTCCGTTGACGCGTTGCGTCATATGATGGGAAAGGACGTTCCGGCTAATGAAAAATCGGCGGGGACTTCAGATTATTGACGGATTTCGGCAATCCCCTGATAAAGAGGCGCAACAGCGTGCATCTCTCGCTCAAGGGATTTCCCATGACACCACAGAGTCCTTTTCTTGCCTGCTGAGTGGACAGGTCGGGAGCAGCCTCGCCTCTGCCCTCAAGGCATCCGAGCAACGTTTGAGTGCGCTGCTGCACGATCGCAGCCGCATCGGAAGGGAGTTACACGATTCTGTGCTCCAAGCGCTCTATGCAATCGGGTTGAGCCTTGCGCAAATCCCTGAACTTCGCAAGGGTGCGCCACAAGCCGTACCGCTCTCTCAACTCAAGAAGCTCATCCAAGACATTCGACGCATGATTCTGAGTGTGGAATCCGACAGCGTTGATCCTTTTATATTGGTGTCCGAGTTACAGGCCCTCGCCCAGACCTTCGAGCGTGTGAGTAAGTTACGGATTCTTGTGGAGATCGACCCCGCAGCAGAGGAGATTCTGACCGGCGAAGAAGCACGTGAACTCGTCACGATCACCAGAGAGGCTCTGAGCAATTGTGTTCGTCACGCCCATGCCACACGGATCGTGATCGCGCTTCGGCAATTCGGCTCACGAGTACGGCTGAGCATTTGCGACAATGGATCAGGCTTCGAGGTCGAGCACGGACACGCGAAGGGCATTGGATTCGCACATATGGAAGATCGGGTTCGGAAGATCGGTGGTCGCCTTGAGATCCAATCCACAGTCGGTCAAGGCACATGCATTATCGCTGACGTCTACCTTGAACCGATTCTCACGACGGTATGAAACAACTACGCAGCCATCTTCTCACGGCCGGTGTATCTCGCGCTCCAATTCGCGGCGCGGATAAGAGCAATAGGACCGAGACAATATGTTCTCCGGAGCCGGCCTTCCACCAAAAGGAGTCGATTGATCATTGCTATCGCGCGCTCCTCGAGACCTCCAGCAATGCGATTCTGCTTCTCTCGCCCGACTCCATCATCCTGGAATGGAATCGCGCGGCCGAAACCATCTCCGGCTGGATCGCCGACGAAGCGCGGGGCCGCAGTTATGTGGCACTGTGCCTCCCAATGAAGGCACGGGAATCATTCCTCACCGAACTCGCGCGTGCCAACGCAGGGAGTGACGTGAGGGGACTTGTGAGCCCACTCCAATCACGCATGGGAAGACAGACCATGCTCTCCTGGAATCTTTCGCGAGTGCTGGGAGCTCGCGGATCCGTGATTGGTCTTATGGCTATTGGTACCATCGTCGCCCCGCTTACCCGGGTAGAAGAGGAGCTAAGGCTTGCCCATGCTCGGTTACATAGTGAGGCTCGCCGGGCGCAGATCGCTGCAGAAGAAGAACGACGCAGAATTGCACGGGAGTTACACGACGAGTTCGGACAGGCCTTGACCGGCTTAAAATTCGATTTAGCATGGCTTGGCATGAAACTTTCTCGATCTCCTGCTCCGATAGCCGGCACGGATCTCGAGAACAACGTCCATGCGATGTCGGAATCGATCGACGCACTAATAGAATCCGTCCGCCACACAGTGGCGGCTCTGCGTCCCCCGATGCTGGACGATCTCGGGCTGATCCCTGCACTGGAATGTCTCGCAACGACCTTTCACCACCGTACGGGCGCACGCTGTGCGATAGAGGTGCCCCCGGACTCGTCATCCATGGAGCTGCCCGTGGAAGTATCTGCCGCCTTGTTTCGAATCGCCCAGGAATTACTGACGAATGTGATGCGTCACGCCGCCGCCTCACACGTGCGCGTGCGGTTGTACCAGGGCGACGGCACCGTCACGTTAGAAGTGACTGACAATGGAAAGGGCATCTCCCGCGAGAGAATGATGGCACCTCATTCCTTTGGGCTTCGTGGGATGCAGGAGCGAGCCTCCCTTTTGGGCGGCCACTTTCATATCGTAGGAACCTCCGGGGTCGGGACCACGGCGTGCGCCTCTGTGCCGGTAACAGATTGCCGCACTCAGTGATTGGGACACAGAGATTGAAGATTCTCGTCATCGACGATCACGAAGTCGTGCGTCGCGGCGTCAAACACATCCTGAAGGAAACCTTCCCTCACGTCGAGGTCGGAGAGGCCGACACCGGTCAGGGAGGGATTGTTGCGGTGCAACAAGAGCCTTGGGATCTGGCAATCGTGGATATCAGCCTTCCTGATCGGAGTGGCTTGGAGCTTCTGTGCGAACTACACAGCGAGTCCCCTCAACTCTGTCTTATGGTCTTAAGCCTACACCCGGAGGAGCAGTACGCCGTTCGTGCCTTCCGCGCCGGGGCCATGGCCTATCTCACCAAAAAGACCGCACCAGAGGAGCTGGCCAGGGCGGTCAAACAAGTTTTGAGCGGCCGCATGTATGTCACCGCTTCCCTTGGAGAGCGCATGGCCAGCACGCTGAGCAAGAATCCTACCGGTCCCGCCCATCACACATTGTCTGAAAGAGAATTCGAAGTTCTCGTATTATTAGCCCAGGGCCAGTCTGTCAAGCACATCGCACAATCCCTTTCTCTCAGCATCAAGACCGTCAGTACCTATCGCGCCCGTCTCCAGGACAAGCTGCAACTCACGACCACCGCTGAACTCATCCGCTACGCCCTCGACCATCATTTGGTTGAATAGCTACCATGAGGACGTACCCACTCGTGAATAGTCTGGGGGTGACGTGGAATAGAGCCGGCGGCAGAAGCCATTGACACCTGCGTGGCGCACTGGGCGGCGTCAGACTTCTCCTACAGTGCGTATGCATTCAGCTGATTGCCTTTCCCGTTGATCCATTCTAAAGATGAGGCATGATCCGAGTGACGCTCACTCCTGTTAAAACCATCGCATGACCATCGTTCTGGCTGATATGGATGTCTCCTTTCTGGATAGCCTGCAGAGGCGTCTTGAGAAAATCAGGGGCGTGAAGGTGGTGGGAGCATCGTCGAACTCGAACGAAGCCACCGCGATGATTCTCAACCGGAACCCAGATGTGGCGATCATCAACTCCATGCTGCAGGGCGGCAGCGGCATCGACGTCCTCCGCCACATCAAGCAATTGATGGTCCCCCCGACGATCATCGTCGTCACGGAGAATCCCTCGCTCGACAACAAGCATGTCTATGCTGCTGCCGGAGCCGATTTCTTTTTTGACAAGACGACGGAAGAGCGCAAGTTGATCACCACCATTCGCCGTCTTTGTGCGTCTCAGGGCCGGATCGAAGCATCGGACGTCTCCTTTCGCCACGTTCAATGAGTCATCTTCGTTCGACGACGATTGCCCTGACTCCGCCAGGCGTCTCAGCCCGATCATTCGAATTGACAGGTCGCCCCCTTGCCGACTAGGATAGCGCGCCGTGAGCCATTCCGATTCTTCAGCATCACCAGCAGCGAAGCGAGCCCACTCTCCCATTAGCCGTATTGAACACGTCTTTGAAACCGTCGTGTTCGCCAGCCGGTGGATTCAAGCCCCCCTCTATGGCGGCTTGATCGTGGCCGAACTGCTGTACGCGTACAAATTTCTCATTGAACTGTGGGAGATGGTCCGGCATATCAATCAGCAAGAAGAGACCATCTTCATGCTGGGCGTCCTGGGGCTGATCGACGTCACGATGGTGGCGAACCTGCTCACAATGGTCATCATCGGCGGCTATGCCACGTTCGTCAGTAAATTGGATCTGGAAGACCACCCTGATCGACCCGAATGGCTGACACATATCGATCCCGGCACGATCAAGATTAAACTCGCGTCCTCACTGATCGGCATCTCCAGCATTCATCTCTTGAAATCGTTCGTTAATATCGCGAACGAAGATCCAGAACACGTCAAGTGGAAGATCTTCATCCATGTCACTTTCCTCAGCTCCGCTATCCTCCTCGCGTGGACCGACAGTATCATGCAGAAAGACCGCAGGCACTGATACGAAGCCTTCTTCGACACGGCCTATCGAGTCCCGGCTGTACATGGCTCGACCGCATTGCGAGTGGAGTCGAACGCTCAAGACCGTCCCTTCCCTGAATTCGATGCCAAGCACTCCAACATTTCCCTGGAAGCCTTGGCGCGAGGAACCCGTGACGCCTTGCGCGCCGAAGCTGTGGTGACATCGATCGTGGGAAAAGCGATTCGTGGGGGAAGTATGTTCGGCACTCAGAACGAGACGCTTGCCGCTACACTTGAAACAGCCGCAGGGGTCATTGCCAAGAAACTCGCGGAGCATGAAGGGTTTTGTTACTCCGAGGTCACAAAGGGATCATAGATATCGCACCACGACAGTACACGCTGACACGAGGTTCAGTTATCGTCAGGCCTTGCTCAAAGCGGCGCCTCGAAGAATACCTTATGATGAAATTGTTCGTTGCCCTCGCCATGAGCCAAACCCGTTACGCTTCATGGTTCACACTTCACAGATGCGGTCATGCGTGAGTTAGACTTATGGGAAAGGAACGAAAAACCAAAAGCGGCTGCCTTTTCCAAGTTCGCTGTCGAATCCGATCTGCCCTCCCATCAATTCGACGAGTTGTTTGGCCAAGGCTAAGCCCAGTCCGGTCCCTCCGTACTTTCGATTGTCCGCTCCATATCCCTGCACAAAGGGCTGGAAAATTTTATCGGCAGCGGCAGCGGTAATGCCGATGCCGCTATCAATCACCGTGCACCGCAGCAGGGCCACGTCCCGGCCAACTCCTCCCTGACTCGCGGTCGCATCTGAGGTCACGTGAAGACGGATCGTCCCCTGCTCCGTGAACTTCACGGCATTACTGAGCAAGGCGGCGACGACACGGCTGAACCGAACGGAGTCTCCGCAGACCTGCTCAGGTACCTGAGAGTCGTATTCGTGGGATAGCGTGAGTCCCTTTCGTTCCGTACGGTCTTGGAAAGAACTGACCACGTCGTCAATGATTTCCCGGACGATGAATTCCTCCCGTTCCAGGACCACGCGACCGGCATCAAGCGTTGACACATCGAGAATGTCATTCACGATCTCGAGTAAACTGTGCGCCAATTGTTGCATGGTCTCGGCATAATCCTTTTGCTCTGAGGTCAGATCGGTATCGAGCAACAGCTGATCCATCCCGATGATTCCATTCAACGGAGTCCGGAGCTCATGGCTCATCGTTGCCAGAAATTCCGATTTCAATCTGGCCCCCTCCAGGGCGGCATCACGTGCCTCCATCAATTGCACCTGGCTCTCGCGCAACTCCTGCATGGCCTGACTGGCTCGCAGCACGTACCGCACGTGATGCCCAAGTAACAGTGCGTTGATCGGTTTCACAATGAAGTCGGTTGCCCCCACTTCATAGGCATGTGTAATCGAGGTGAAATCATCCAGCCCGGTCATGATGAGAATGGGGATATGCTGACAACCCGGCAGGCGCCGTAGTTCCATGCAGGTGGCAAAACCATCCAATTCCGGCATCATGACATCCAACAAGACGAGATCGGGATGGCACTGCGTAAATGCAGCAAGACCCAGCCGCCCATTCTCGGCCGCCTGGACCTCCCAGCCGGATCGTTCGAGCGCTTCGCGCGTCAAAATCCGACCGATTGGATCATCGTCCACGATTAGAGCCACGGGGGGACGCGGGGTCGTCATATCTGCCAGCTCCCTTGGATCAATTCTGCCTGAAAGATGCTGCAGATTTTTGCATAGTCTCGTTCAAGCTTGTGAAACGTCTCAGCCACTCGATCGAATGCATGCGTGGCGCCTATCTGCTCTAACTCCTGGCAGTGTGCGGCCACCGCCAGGGCTCCGAGCTGCGCACTGCTCGACTTCAATCGATGCGCCGCAGCACGCAACCCTTCGGCCTCCTCCGTACGCAATGCCTGTCGAAGCGATTCAACCGATTGCCGCGAACTCTCCAGATATTGGGACAGGACCGTCGCAATGAGATCCGGACGCCCCGGACGTTGCAGCGCCCGAATTCTCGCAAGGGCGGCAGGATCGAACTCCAGCGTCCTCACCTCTTCAGCAGCGGGATTCACGTGAGGAATCAGGACAGGAGCCGCCGCAGGAAGGCTCTCCATCCTTCTTTCATCGACGGACGGGCGTACGGAAAGGGGCCGCCCGTGAAACCACCTGGTCAAGACACTGTCGAGCTGTGCCACGGTAAACGGCTTACTGAGATAATCATCCATTCCCGCCGCCAGACATTGTTGTCGATCGCCCTGCATGGCATGGGCGGTCAACGCAATGATGGGAAGTCGAGGAGCATGTGTGTCTGCCTCCCGCTGTCTGATCACCGCCGTCGCAGTGAACCCGTCCATTTCCGGCATTTGGCAATCCATCAATACGAAGTCGTATGTGGTAGCGGCCGTAGCCATCACGGCCTGACGGCCGGTCTCCGCCACGTCGATTCGACAATTGAGCATGCTCAGCATGCCCACAGCCACCTCGCGATTTACCGGATTGTCTTCCGCAAGGAGGATATATGCCTGATCCCTTCGGGACGATGGGGGACTACTCACCTTCCCTACTGGTACATTTCCCATGGTTGACTCCTGCATCGGTGAAGAGGGGAGCTGATCGGTGACTGCGAATTGGGCCGTGAAACGGAACGTGCTCCCTTGTCCATGGCGACTGTGGACTGCGATCTCGCCGCCCATTAATCCCACGAGTTGCCGCACAATCGAGAGCCCTAACCCGGAGCCTCCATACTTTCTCGTTGTGGAGCCGTCAGCCTGGGAAAATGAGTCAAAGATTTGCGTCTGCGCAGTCGGAGAAATTCCAATGCCTGTGTCGCTGACGGCGATCGCCAAGGTCAACGCATCGGTTCCATAACGCTCGACGGTCGCTGACACGGCCACTTCTCCGTGGTCGGTAAACTTGACCGCATTCCCGACCAAATTGAACAGGATTTGTCGCAACCGCATGGGATCGCCCAGGAGACAGGCGGGAATCTCCTCATGGATCCGACATAGCAGTGTCAATTGCTTCGCTCTCGCAGACTCCGCAAAGAAGTCCACCGCCTCGGTAATCGTGCGGCTCACGTCGAAGGGAATTGATTCAAGCTGTAGCTTGCCCGCCTCAATCTTAGAAAAATCGAGGATGTCATTAATAATTCTCAACAACGTGGTACCCGACCGGTGTACCGTACTCGCGAGATGCCGTTGCTCGGTGGTCAGGTCGGAATGCATCAACAATTCGGCCATGCCCAGTACGCCGTTCATCGGCGTCCTGATCTCATGGCTCATATTCGCAAGAAACGCGCTCTTCGCCTGACTGGCAAGTTCCGCCGCCTCCTTGGCCTGCCGGAGCTCTTCCTCTGCGCATTTCCGATCTGTCACATCGATGTGGATACCGGCCATCCGTGACGACAGCCCTGCGGCGTCCTTTATCAAGGTGCCTCGGGTGAGGATCCATCGGTAGCCTCCATCCTGATGCCGCAACCGATATTCCATTTGATACTGAGACGTGGTCCCCCTCAAGGTGGCTTCAACCGTTGCCAAGGCCCGGTCATGGTCATCAGGATGTACTCGCTTTTTCCATTCCTGAAATACGTCCGTGATTTCCTGATCGTCATACCCCAACTGACGTTTCCATTCGGGCGAAAGATAGACCTGGTTCGTCGTGAGATCCCAGTCCCAGATTCCGATGTTCGCCCCCTGAACTGTCGTTGCGAGACGCGCCTCGCTTGTCCGCAACGCCTCTTCAGCCTTTTGCCGATCCGACGCTTCCATCGCTAAGGAAATAGTGCCGGCCACCGATGTGGCGAAATGCTGTTCCTCAAGCGTCCAATGTCGTGGGGGACCGATGTGCTCAAACCAAATCACCCCCACCATCTTGCCTGCGCAGCGGATCGGAATACTCAGCATCGACATGATGCCTGAGGGGATCAAATAGCTGGTGGCAAACTCCGAAGTCCTCGAATCGGCGCACGCATCATCGGCAGCCATGATCCGTTCTGCCGCCAGTTCGTCGAAGTATCGCGGATATTTCGACGCAGGGAGCTCCTGACCGCAGGAATGCTCATCCCGCACGCGCTGGTACAGTTCAACGCACGACATCTTTGAATGATCCGACATGAAAAACCAAATACTCGTTCGTTCGACCTGGAGACTGTGGGATCCCACACGCGCGATCGTTTGAAGGGCCTCTTGCAACATGCCGCTGTGGATCGAGGCACTTGTGCCGAGTTCTAAAAGTCCCCCTTGGACTCGCCGCAGCAACGTTTCCATCTCACGGTGCTCCAGATCCGCCTGCCTTTGAGCGCTCACATCGCGAAAGACCACGACGGCTCCTCCCATCGAGGTGCCTGAGAGTACCGGCGTGACGACCATCGAAATTGGAATAAACTGTCCTGCAGCATTGACGAGCAGCCCCTCATCTGTCCGATATGACAGGCCGGCTTTGAAAGGAGGAAAGGTGGCTTCGGGGATCAAACACCCTGTTCGATATTCTTCCGGGCCCGGGGACAAGAGCTGGTAAATCGGACGTCCTCTCAGCTCAGCAAACGTTGTTCCAAGCAGCATTTCTGCATGATGGTTGAGCAGGCTGATCTGCCATGCTGCATCCACCACGCACAGCCCATCTCCTAACGAATGGAGCACCGCGTGTAGTTTATTGCGCTCCTGCGCCAGCTCCGTATCGCTGGCCTGTTTGAGCTGCGTATAGAGTGCTTGCATCTCTTGAGACGAAATGGCCGGAGACCGTTCCAGAAGCTGTTGCCCCTGCTCAGCTTCCCCATAGCTTTCGCTAATGCATTGCAGCAGCTG
>JBBRRM010000035.1:0-13709 GCA_038275915.1 Nitrospirales bacterium | reverse complement strand
TCGTCCGATGCGCGCAATGAAGGACACTCCGGCGACTTCCTAAAGAGAGGAGGTTAAATGCTGGTCGGAGGTAATTCTGTCCGCTGTAACCGAATGTTGGACCAATCTTATTCTCTCAGGCCGGCGCGATATTCTGATTCATCCGAAAGAGGTTGTCCGGGTCGTACCTGCGCTTCACCTGGGCGAGGCGATCGTAGTTTGGACCTAGGAAGCGGTTAGGTGCCCCTTTGTGCTTGCAGAGCCACCACGATAAAGGGTGGTCGCTGATGCGCGCACGAGAAACCGATGGAGTGGGAGACTGATCCAGCCGACCGGAGGAAAGAGAACTAGCAGTTTTTGGAAAAACGAGAGGAGGGGCGGGCTAGTCGTCCCTGTGCTCGCGGAACGCGCGCCCTGCGATGGGCCTCGTTCGACGGGCAATCGAGGGGAAACCAGGCCACCCCTGAATGGAAGATTTCATTCAAGGGCCTACCGCCCATCGGGCCACCCGCCTGACTGGTTCATATTTCCACGGCGGATGTTTCTTTGGCATGTTGCTTCTTTCCTCTCCGGTCTGCTGATACAAGGCATTCCTGCTCGAATCTCCATAGGAACAAGCCCCAGCGGAAAAGGTCCATGCCGTACAAACCAGCGCCGGCCAGAATAATCGCGGGTAGTCGGTCGGCGTCATCGATTGAGGCTCCTGATAAGTGCCGTCTGGAATGGTTTGTCCGATCATCGGCATATACAGTCGCCCGCTCTTTAACTCCAGTTCTTCACCCGGGACGTGTTGCGATCGATATTCTTTCCGAATTGCCCCGTGGCTGAGCGAAGCGCTTCCTGTTCCGCGCTTTCCCTGGTATTACAGGCTCCTACCCGGAACGATTGCTCGGTACTATTCTGGCCGACCCCGCATCGTATTGTTCCTTTCACGATCCACCGGCCATCCGGCAGAGAGTGGAAGTCGAGATGCACACGACATCCCTCAATCACCATGTCCTTCCCGTCCGGTGGTGGGGGCATTCCCATTTTTCCCATTACTGCGACGGCAGCGGAGGGCGTGGCGCTGGCCCTTTCTGCGTCGGGTTCGTTTTGTTGACCGGGGGTTGCTCCGGGTCGACCGCCATTTTTGGATCGACAATGGGAGGGGTCACCACTGATCCGGGCGGATCCGCGACATCCGGCTTTTTCACGATTCCAGGATCGCGCAGGCTCGGAAGGGTATCCGGTGGGGGCGGACTCACCGCAGGCGGAGAGGATTTCGGATCCTTTGGCGATCCCGGGGGAGCATCGGCGGCCATGCACCAGCCTGCGGTTGTGACAGCGAACATCAGACCTGTCGTAATCGCCACTATGGTCGCTTTCATGAGTTCAGGCTACCGCGGTGTTGTTCGTGTGAGGACTAGGAAATTCCCGAGTCTTGAGAAGGGAGAGCGGTGTTCTTTCGCTGACGTTAATAAAGAAGTCAGGCTGCGGCCGGGACAGCTAGCTGGCGGAGGCAAGCCTGGCGAACTGACGCCTCATCGTATTGACTTGCATGAGGTAGCGTGCGACGTCGTGGTCGCCGCACCGTTGCCCGGGAGTCAGTCGGAGGCCGCGTGCGGCATAAGCACGCCCTGCTCCAGCTCCACACAGGTGGATTACGGCAGCCAGATTTTGCTTCTTCCCGAGCGTCGCACCGGCGATTTGCCTGTGACCTATCGCGCTTTCGACTCCGCGATCCAACAGAATTGCGGTCAACTCAATGGCATGGCTCGGGATGACGCGAGTATAAAGGCTGTTGAACCAACAGGATTTCATGTCATGCCAGGGGCCGTCCTCAACCACTTTATGATCGTGGATGCAGTACCCTTTCGCCTCCTGAAACGTACCGTCAGTGAGCTGGTACATGCCGACCGCGCTCGATGCCGGTCGGTAGAGGGCGAAGGGATTCCACGACCGTTGCCATCGCCAGTAGGTCCGCGCCACGGGGTTTCCGGCTCCCTCGACTTGGGCGAGAGCGGCCAGCAGATCGGCCGTGATGACCGCAGTCGAATGCTTGCGGAACAGCGCCCCGTACTGCCGCCACGTTTCGGCCGGGCTCTTGTCGAGCGAATTGTCCAAGGGAAAGAACATTTCGCTCGGCTTGTTGATCGCATGGTACGACCAGTTGACGGAAGACCAAAGCAGCAGCATGAGGATCGCGACGATAAAAATCTGGAATGCGGGAGGCGATGCCCTCAACGCGGCCCTCATTGCCTGGAACTCACGCCATCGGGACCGTGTGAAACGTCGGGCGGTCGAGAGCCTGGTCCGAAGTCTGCTCCTCCTTCGGGGAGCGGCTCTGGCATTGCGCCGATTTGACCTGGCAGCCATCACCTACTATAACCCAAAAGACCCGACCCTCTTGTTCCTCCCAGGGACTCAGAGGGTCTACATTGCGTGGCCAACGGGGTCAATCCCTTGCTCATCTGCGCTCCTGCCGATTAACCAGGTAGCGGGCTAGTCTAATACAAGTATTTCCTAACCTGACCGTGCAATCTCTCTTGCGCGTGATCTTGTTGCCTCCTACAATTGGCGCTCTGAGAGGCGTCCATGTCGTCCGACCTGCCGCATCAATCGAAAAAAATGTACCGCAAGATTTTTCACGGCGACAACCTTCGCGCCAAGATCTGGACTATATGCCTGCTTGTGGTGATCGGAGGATGCTCAGTTCTGCCAGGCCACTGGCGACCGGGATGGAATGAGCCGTGGCCTGTTGGCACGCCCGTGCCCGACACAGCCGGCTCATGGGACTTGACCGATCTCGAACGGAAGGATGGCAGGTTTGTCGCTCTCGCCGTCTCCGGCGGTGGGAGTCGAGCGGCCAATTTCGGCGCCGCCATAATGTTGGAACTTCAACAGCGGGGTCTGCTGGAACAAGTCGATGTGATTTCAGGTGTGTCTGGCGGGACACTCCCGGCCGTGTACTACGGACTCGGTGACAAGGCTGGGGCATTTACCGAGCCGGCGGTTCGCCAGGCATTGGGTTATGATTTTCAGAGCAGTTGGATTCGTCGGTGGTTTCTGCCTCAGAACATCTTGCGCTATTGGCTGTCCGACTTCACCCGCTCGGATATTATGGTGCAGGTCTTCAACAACCGCCTCTACCATGATGCCACCTTCGCAGACCTGCGGCCCCATCCCAAGATTCTGCTGAATTCGACCATCCACAACGATCATACCCGGTTTACCTTCACGGACGAACGCTTCGTAGCACTCCATTCTGTGCTCGCTGCCTACCACGTGGCCAATGCGGTGAATGCCTCGTCCGCGTTTCCGGGTGCCTTCCAGGACGTGACCTTGCAGGGGTACGTTGAACCGCCGCTGTACTTGCATCTCTATGACGGGGGTCCTATCGATAATCTTGGCGTCCAGGCCATCCTCGAATATGTCAATCGCAACATTTTGGGTACCTCGCTCAATCGTCTGTTTCCCAACGGATGTATGATTATCGTCATTGATGCCACGCCATCGAGCGAGCATCCTGATCTCAACACGGAAGGATCCAGCCGTAAAAGCATTGACTATTTTGTCGACACGAATGCACTCGATGCGATGGATTCGATGTTGATGGAATCTCGGCGATCCCTGTTAGCGCGAATGAGCATTCCGGTGGAGAAACAGGACCAAGAAATGCGCGGCCGGCTCCCGGTGAACGATCCCAGTCAGTGCGGCTGTGAAGTGCGCCATGTCGCACTCCGGCATCTGCTGTATGTGGGGGAATCAGATGATACGGAATTAGCCGAGCGCGTCACGCAGATTGCAACGAAGTTTTGGATTGCCGAAGAGGAACAGAACGATCTCTTTCAGGCCGCCAAGCTCACTATGAAGTTGCTGGACGACCAGCACCTGCTCTCGGACTCCTCATTTAAGATTCCGTGCACCGGTGCGACAGCGTCCAAGCCGGGCAAGGGGTAGTCCGGTTAGTCCCTGTGCTCACGGAACCTCCACGACGAGAATGTTGGAAGGGGATGATCTGGTCCGGTGCTGCCGGAACGCGCCGCAGTTCGGCCTCTACGACAAAGGAATCCGCTTTCGCGGATCCGTGCGCGTCGCTAGGGGTAGACCATCAGCGGCGGGCGAGGCGCCGATGAACATAAGCGACTACCGGCGGAATGCATCCTTGCCCTTGAGCACCTCGACCAGCAACTTATCCGCTGCCTTGGCAGCGCGGCGTTTCCGATACCACCGCCATCCGAGTGCAATTAGACAGCAGAACCCTAGCATCATCGCCAGCCATTCCACGTCACTCATTCCCTCACTCTAGCCAAGCCACTCGTGGTGAACAAGGTCCTCGCGCGCGATCGATGCGTGTCTTAAAGCCAACATTGTGGATGGCTGCTGCATAATCGGTTCCTTTACTACGAAGCCTTTTAGAGATGACATTGTGTCTGCTGCAGAACATTCTTTCCATGAAGCCAGGGGTCTATTGGAAGTTGTCGAAAGGTTAAGTTAATTCCAGTCATTTCAATCTGGAGTGACCCTAGTGCGAGACCATTTGTTCCCTAGCTCTCTGCATGGTTGGCACGTAATTGAGGGTGCTGGTTATGGTCTGCCGAATCAGTTTCCGCATGGGATTCGTGGATTCGAGAGGCTTCCTCCTTCGCATTAAATCGCATTCAACGCGGCATTCATAAGCGGCATAGCCTTTGCTGAGCTGTGTTCATGAAAACGCAAAAATCGACCATGCATGGGAATAGAGGATTGACTGCCCTATTTCTAAGAACCTCAATGGAAACATTACCAATCATGGAATGTAGAAAGGAGGATGCGATGAAAACACCGGTGAAATCGGTTCCTGCCGGCTATCATACGGTAACCCCGATACTGACCGTGAAGGATGCGAAGAAGGCCATTGAGTTTTATAAACGCGCATTTGGTGCAGAGGAGCGGATGCGCTTTTTGGGACCGGACCAGAAAAGCATCATGCATGCAGAAATGAAGATAGGGGATTCGATCATCATGCTAGGCGAGGAAAATCCAGAGATGGGATGCAATGGACCGCACTCCCTTGGAGGGACACCCGTCGGTCTTTATCTTTATGTCGAAGATGTGGACCACGCATTCACACGGGCTGTGTCAGCGGGTGCCAAAGCGGACATGCCGGTGGCGGATATGTTCTGGGGTGATCGATTCGGGCAGGTCATTGACCCATTCGGGCATAAGTGGAACCTCGCAACCCATAAGGAAGACCTGACGCCTGAAGAGATGCGGAAACGAGCCGAGACCTTCTTTGCTCAAATGGCCGCCCATGCCGTATAGCGATTCGTAGAAGATGTAACTGAGATGTCAACTTCCCAGGCACGGGGGTGCTAATCCCCCCGTGCCTGCCCTTTGTACCCTTGATTCGAAAGAACTGGTTTTCCAGGTGGAACGAGACCTCGTTGGTGACATGAGGCGCAGGATGATTCCCATGCACGCGGCATGCACCAAATGACAACAACACACTCCGGGTGGATTGTTTTGGACAGCCTCCCCGCACTTCTCAGGGACATTAGCACCCAACTACATGACAACACGACTGGAACGGATCCTTCTATTCAGGCGAAGGAAGCCATTCCTTAGAATGCTTTTCTGCTTCCAACAAGCCATCAATGAGGGTGCGAGCTAGTGGCTGGTCGGGATCTTGAAAATCAGTTCCGAGGTGCGGTCGAACGTCTGCACGACTCCCCGATCAGGAAGCTTCGTCTCATCGGACCCCGACGTTCTCTGACGAGAGAATGTGCGGGTTTTTTCGGCTCAGCGACTGAGCGTGAAGCTGAATTGTTCTTCGGAGGAGCCATGTCCGTCGTGCTGCCCGAGATGATTTCCCGTCAGCTCTACGTGTATGGCCTCTTCGATGAGTTAGTCGCCGGCATGGCATTGCGCGCCGGGCGTCAGGGCGACGTTGTCCCTCGATGTCGGCGCACACTTTGGTTATTTCACGCTCCTGTTCTCCCGTCTTGTCGGAGAGTCCGGTCGTATCGTCAGTCTCGAGCCCACTCCGTCAACCTTTGCCGTGCTGCAGAGGAATACCGCGCACCTGAGCAATGTGACCAGACTGAAGGTGGCCGCCGGCCGTCATAACGGAAGTCTCACGATATCGGACTTCGGGTTGACCTATTTTGCCCAGAATACGGTCAGTGTTTCGTCGCGTTTGCCGGCGCAGGTGGCGCAACCGAAGGCTCGAGTTGAGGTCGCGGTGATCCGGCTGGATAACTTGTGCGAACGAAAGGGAATTTATCCAATCCTGATCAAGATCGATGCGGAAAACTTTGAGACCGAGGTGATTGATGGTTTGGCTGAGACGATCGCACGGTCGCATCCCCGAATCTTGATGGAAACAGGTTCTGCACAAGCGATACGGGCAGGGAAGGCTCTGATGGATCTCGACTATCAGGTATTTGTTTCAACCCAACCGGGGGTGCTTACTCTGCAAAAGCACCATGTGGAAGAGGCTCTTATACGATACAAGGACGTGCTTTTCGTGCATGGCCCTCAGATGACCGAGTTTTGGGATGATCGGTAGGCGCCACAATAGAGGTGGAATCAGAGGGGGGAAGGGTGTAGAAAGGCCATTGATAACCAAGAGATTGGGCGGAGATCCAGGCTCTGCTGAATACCGAGGGTGAGTAAATTCTAAGCGCGGGTTAATATTTGGCTAATATTGACTGAGTACACTCTAGGCACACACTGGAGTGTAACTATGCAGCACATCGGAATGCGTATCTATTTGACGGCGATGGCCATGTTTTTCTCCTCGCTCGTCGCAAGATCAACTGCGACTCGCCATAGAGGAAAGCGCAAGCCTTCCTAATTGGGAACATCTCTTCTTTGCTGACCGAAGACCGCGACTTGTAGGATCGTAATCCTCTCTCCGCACACGCCTAGTATCCTCGCATTCACAGGGATATAGTATGGAGGGAGTGCATTCCCTTCCGTGCACCTCTCAAGGAGCCCCCTATGAGAATTCTTGTGGCCGTCGACGAGTCCGACAACTCTCATCGCGTGGTGCAGTATGTAGGATCTCTCTTGCGACGAACATCTGACGTCGCCGTGACTCTCTTCCATGTGCTCAAACCCATGCCCCGGGAGTTGCTGGAACATGGTGGCTCGGAGAATCCTGCCGCCGAGGCACAATTGAGCGCTCAGTTGCGCGGTGAGCAGGGAGCCTGGCTTCAGAAGGAACGGGAAGCCGAGTGCCATGTGCTGAAGAAGGCCTGTGAAACGCTGCTCCAATCCGGATTCGACACGATTCATGTGGCGGTGAAATTCGGTCATGAGGACGATATCGCCAGAAATATTCTGGAAGAAGCACGAAGCGGAGGTCATGACACCATCGTCGTGGGGCGGCATGGGACGTCCCGGATCAAACAGATTTTCGGCGGCAGCGTGACCGATCAACTACTGCGCGATGCAAAGGGCTTTGCAATCTGGGTCGTGGAATGAATGGTTCACGATTCCCTTTATCGAACCTGGCCAGCGAATAAATGAGGGAATCCGGTTGTGTGAGCCTTGATGCCATTCAACTCCTTGAGATCGATGGATTGGCGGTTTTAATTGGAGGCCGATCCACAGTGCGAGATTTTACGAGCTCCTTTTTTATGAGGGATTGTCGACTCGCAGGATCTTCACCTTCACGCTAAGAGGCTTTCCTGCCAGCGGATGATTATAGTCCATCACCGCGGAGCTATCTGAAAGCTGAGTGAGGGTGGCCTGTTTCCCCGTTCGATCCTTGAGAATGTCCCCTTCTTTTGTCCCGTCAGGCAGATCAATCCTCGGCACCGTTGTCTTCTTGTTAGGGTCGTAAGGACCAAATCCTTGCTCCGGTGACAGTTCGACTCTTTTCTCATGTCCGCTCTTCATACCGGTAACAATCCGCTCTATGGCAGGCAACATCTTATGCTGCCCCTGTACGAACTGACTAATATCTTTGACTTCCAACCCACCATGACCTGGTACCGTAATGTGATAAAGCAGCGTCACTGTTGACCCATCAATAATCCTTGGGGAATCGAAGGCCAGACTTGGCTGCGAGAGAATTCCCAGACAGGCGATAAGGATTGTCATGCTAAGGGCAGCCTTTTGATGGAACAATCGATTCATTGGCTTCCTCCTTAAGCGTTGGAGAGGTTTTAGAAGGTATTTCAATCTGAATCATTAGCCACAGCCATCCTTGTTGCCAACATTCTCCACGTCAGAATTTCTCATAATTTATTGTGCATCACGCACCTCTTCGGGGAAGTGCTTTTTCGCTTCACGGGTCGCAAGCGGTTTGCCAAACATTTCATGAATGAAAATATTAAGCCTTGCGAGAGGTTGGAAAGACTGAGCCGCACAACAGGATTAAGGGAATGCGGTAAAGGGAACGTTTTGTCTCCTTTCTTTCGGAAACGTATGTATTTTGATCACTTTTTGTTCTGACATGTTGTCTCCAGCGGGATAAGTCGTCCAGGCTCCAAGAGCAGTGAGTGCTGCTAAACGACTGGTATTCCTCATCAGCGTAAATGGTATGAGTCATGCTCAGTCACATTTATACTTCGGACGCCGTGCTTGATAGGGGGAGGACGTATGATTTCCTTTAGCTCCATGCGATATCTCGGGATGATCATTATAAGTGCACTCCTTCATGCATGCGTCAGCCTCGATGCGGACAAGGCGATGAGCAGCTCATCGGCTTTGCAATCCGATGATGACGCAGCGCAAAATCTTGCCGCAATTCGTGCCTTGTTTCCTCAACAGCCGAGACGATCCGCGAGTTTTTTCGAGAAAAGCGATAACCGAAGTGCTGAAATTGGCACGTCTGCATGGCCACCCGATTGGCTATCAGCATACTTCTCGCCGGCACATTCAACTGATCAAGGGGCCGATTTTTCTTCGGTCTATGTGCCGTTTGCATCCTCTTCTTCCTCGAAGTCTCGGACTGTTCGACCGGACGTACCGGTTAGAACTCCCCAGGTCATTACGCCATCTCGTAGTTTGCACATAGACTCGACGCCCCCTGTTCCCGCCCATATGATGCCAGCCCCGATTGGGTCAGCGTTTCCAGGAGCAAGCCGCTGTACACCGGATTTGCTCGGTGGGCAACGTTGTCGTGCCAATTGAGATGAAGCGGAACACCTATGGACCTGTCATCCCATCTGCAGCCTGTCCGTACCTAAGCGCTCACGTGGGAAGTAGAAGTAGAGGGAGCCCTCCATGGTTGCCACCATTCAGAAGAGAGCTGGCGGCGACGAATCAGCGAACCGGCAGATGAACGATTCCTCTCGGGATTCCTGGCAGAGACTAATGCAGGTCGTCGAAAAGCTCGCCATTACACCAGGGTCGCATGTGGCAGATTTAGGTGCGGCGGGGCGGGGTTGCTCTCGAAGAACGGGCTGGAGCCATCGAGAGAGAAAGTGGTGGCGATCGATCATCTTGAGGTTCACTGCCACTCGACACGTGAGACGGCCTTGAAGTTCTTTGGTCGGAAGGCTATGCGGAGTCACCTCAATATTGGTCAAACTATTGAAATGAAAAAACATCTCGGCAGCGCTTTTTATTGGATCGACTACGAGGTGATAGTTGGCTTCGTTATCGGCTCCCTGCCATGCCTTGCCAGAGCATGTCGTACCCCAGTTCTTTGGTTTCGGAACACATAGCCGCCAGTGTCGCGAACTTGTTCGTAAAGACTTCATTGGCATGGGATCGCTCGTGATCTTCGAACGAACGCCAATAGGTGACGATCACATAATGGTCGTCGGCAGTCTGGGACCCGCTCAGGGAGCCTTCGTTCGAGATAAAGCCGGAGAACTTGAACACCTGCCCCGCGATGAATCCGCCCTTATCGCCTCCATACGTCTCTTTGACGACGCTGCATAGTTCCCCCACGGCCAGCTCGACGTCTTCGAACGTGACATCGGGCTTGAGCTTGACGGTGTTGAACAGCATTTTGGATCCGAAGGGGACTGTAATTGGACCAAACATGTCGTCCTCCTTGAAGGTTGTAACGTACGGGTAGACGCATCAATCGTGATTGTATCGAGTGGCGATGGCAAAGTGAACGGGGTCACTGGATCGAACTACGCCGGCTAGGGGGCTGATTGACAGTTGTTACAGCAGCCAGTAGTCTAAAAAAGAGGGAGGATCAACCATGCCAATTCTTCTTGCTCTCTTTCTCGTCTTCGCAGTCGTCACTCAAGCAAAAGCTTTAGAAAGTTCTCAAACGACTGCAGCCGCTGTGGTCAAGGCGGATGTGCTGTATTGGGAAGGTGAGGAACTCATCGTGAAAGAGATCTCTGGCCATGAAGTGCGCCTGCGTGTGACCCCCGACACCAAAGTTGAAGGAGTGGTGGGGGGGCGGTTCAAAACCGGCGACAAGATCGCTGCGCAGGTCACGTCCGATGGGCGTACTCTCTCTATCATGTTGCAGATTCCGGATAGTGCGGTCGGCGTCATCCCGCCAGGCCCACGCTAGTAAGGGGTACGCGGGCGCGTGAAAGGGTGAGAGAGGTCCTGGGACTACGAGCGAGTCGATTCACGGTCTCAGACCTTTTCTGCCGACTTGTCGGTAGCGTGGGCGCTGAGGGTCTGGGTTGGGCGGCGAAGTCAGGTGTGGTGATGCTATCCGGCAGCGACTACTTGGTCGGACTCTTTCGCAGAGTCAGCTTGCTAGTCCCTTTCGTGTCCAAATCGATCTGCTTCAAGGCACTAAGCTGATCCGTCAATTCCGCAATCTTCTTATCGCGATCACGAATCCGCCGTTGAAGGGTATGTGCCGGTTCGGGGCTTCTGCCATCTTCTCCGGCCCGCAATGCAGCCACACCAACCGCAGGCTGGTATTCCAGCCACGTGCGTACCAACTCTTTCATGACGTCGAGTAGCGCCCCGTTGGGCTCATCGGCGGAATTATGGTGGAACGTTTCAAGCAATCGAATCCACCGCGCGCTTGAATCAGCCAAGGGACCATTTGGCGCGACGGCAATCGCCTCCTGAAAAGAAGCCGCTGCCACCTGTCCATTCTGGAATAATGCAATCATTGCACGTGTGAAATGCACCTGATCACAGGACTTGTGCCTTGCGAACGTGCTTAACAGCGTTTCTTGTTCTCGCTGGACACCTTGCAAGGTGACGGCATCAGTCGCATCGGTTTGAAATAATGGGGCAGAACCCGGCGACGTTGTTCCATTCATCATGGCACAGCCCCATAGCGTCCTCATCAGTAAGAGCCCTGATCCATATCGATGCCGCATCGCAATACCCCTAAACGACGAGGTTCTCTCTGCTTTTGCTATGACAAGCTTAGCAGATGGTATGGATCTTGACGGGTGAGGGGGGTCGTGGCGGACTCCTGCCTGTATGGCTCTCAAATCAAATCCAGCTTGACTCCGTCTTCCTTCAGTCTTAGCATCGGCGCATCTACTCCACGCTCGCCGAGGCCTGTACCATGATAAGGCTTCTACTTCTCAGCTTTCTCTTCAGCATCGGGTCAATGGCTACCGCTCTGTCGGCCGTAGCAGAAGAGACTTTCCGCCAGCCACCGACCGCCGGGATGGACCAAAAATCCGTTATTTATTTGAACGTTCAAACCAGTACTTGGCGGCCCCATGGACGGATTTCATTTGGGATTATCCCATCGTTGCGAATGAAACTTGCCTCGGCAGGATTTGTCGTGACGCAGGCTCCAGAGGATCCGCATGATCTGACGCTCACGGTTGAGTACCGGGAGGAACGCGGAGAGCAGATCTCCCTCAATCTCTTTGGCACAGAGATTATATGCGTCCTTCTTCTCGATCATCCTCAACAGGGTCGGCTTCTGTCGACAACGATTCATGAATCACCCGCGTATGCCGCGCTGGTGACCGCCCCCTACGTGGAGGTCGTGGAGAAGTTCCAGACCAATCCCTATTTTTATTTCCTGGGCGATCTGATCCGGGGACGGATTGATGCCGGACTCGACATGACTGGTGGATTGATTCACGCTTTGGCTTGGCAGGTCGATCGGCAGCGTCACATTCGAGCCGGGACACCCTTAGACACGCTCGAGTCGCCGGCTGAAACCTTTCCTGATCTCGATCTGCACTATGCAGCATTGGCCCAGGAGAATGCCGTCGAGGAATTGGGCCGCCTTAAGGATGGCCGGGCGCTCGAACTGCTCAAAGGATTGATGTTCCATTCCGATTCTCGGACCAGGCTTGGTGCCGTCCTGGCCCTGGGGGAATTTAACGCACCCTCTCTTGTGCCTGCTATGGCGCAGGTGGTTCGGGCAGATTCCGATGCCGGAGTGCGTAATGCCGCTAAATCGGTACTCACGAAGCTCTCGACGCAATAGTCGTTCGCCTGACAACTTAATGCCTTCACCGGAGGCCAACATGAACCACAAGCGACGTCTTCATGATGCCATCGTAGGAGTCGTGATCACAGCCGGGGTTGCGCTGGGATATTATGTGAGTGCCCAGTGGCTCCTGCTCCCGGCAGTGATTGGGCTCACGCTTATCCAGAGCGGTTTCACGGGATTTTGTCCCGTGTATTTCGCGCTCGATCGTCTTCTTCCCTCCGAGGACGCAGCCGATTCATCCAGCTGTTGCGCAAAGTAGGCGCCCCGCAGCGTCTCCCCATTGTCAGTGAAGTTCGGACACGAGATGTTGTTCTGGACGGACGGGTGGTAAGAGATTCTTCTCATGGAGGAAGATGTAGATCTGTGCGGCTGTGAATTGATGCCCCTCCTCAGTGAGATGGATGCCGTCTCGGAACAGTTTGACGGCGCGTCCTTTCTCGTGAAATGCAGGAAGCAAATCCAGACATGGCACCTCATATTTCTGGCATAAGGCGGTGAGCCGCCTCTGAGGTTTCGATACGTACTCCGTGTCATGCATGCGATCGAGTTGTTCGAGTTGAGGCTCATAGGGAAACACAACAATAGCGAGTCGGCTTTGCATCTGTCGGGTGAGGCGTTTCATTTCACCCAGGTACTCCTGATATTGAGTCCATGGTTCATCTTTCCATGCAATGTGAAAGTCGGGCACGCACTCCCAGGGAAACCGACAGACTTGTCGTTCCTTTTGCTTTGCGAGAATCCTGAGCTTCAACTCGCTGAGTAGGTAGGACCGGCTTACCATTTTGTCAATGAGCGACGTCGTCTTCAGACTTTCAATGGCTTCATCTGTCCAGAGCATCCCCGCCTTCTCATCAAAGCGATGCAGGAACTTATGGTTATCGTTCAAGCAATAGGTCCAAATGACGAGGTCTGCCTCTGTTTGTTCTAGGTAGGTCTTGAAAAAGAGCACCTCTTGATAAGCCGTGTACCCTGGCACTCCGGCATTGATCACCTCGACGTTTCCCTCTTGACCCAGCCTCTCTCCCAGGTGGCGCACAAATCCAAGTTTGTCCCATGGGATGGAATCTCCCAACACCAGTATTCTGTACAGACCGGGAGGTTTGGGAGTGACAATGTTCGGGTGACGGACGGAGAAATTATTGATGCCTGATTTCCGGGGATTCAGTCGGTATCCCAATTGTTCGTCATAGATGACCCAGTTGCCTGTGCCGAGGTTGGAGTACGGTACCGTGCGAAAATAGTTTGTGAGGTTGAGGAATGCCGTGGTAAGGCCTTCACGATGCACTCTATACGCTAGTTCAACCAGGCAGAACAGCATCACGAAGATCGTGACATTGACCAGTCCGATGTAGAAGAGGTGGCGAACTGTTCTTGTTAGCTGATGCTGCATACTCTTATACCTGCACTCAGAGGG
>JBBRRM010000034.1:0-13733 GCA_038275915.1 Nitrospirales bacterium | reverse complement strand
GACCTGGCGGAGGTAGGTGCTTTTCCCTGCCATGTTGGGTCCGGTGAGGATCACAAGCCGGTTGCCATCACAGTCGAGAGCCGTGTCGTTGGGCACGAAGGTCAGATCACTGCTGAGTTGCTCGACCACGGGATGCCGACCTTCTCGAATGAGAATCGTGCCGCTTTCATCGACGAGGGGTCGGACATAGCGATGTAATGCCGCGGTCTCGGACAGCCCGGCAAGAACATCGAGCAATGCGATAGTGTGAGCCATGGCTTGAAGACGAGGTACCTCGTTCGCCAAGCGCACGCGCAATTGTTCGAAGAGCTCCTGTTCGAGCGCTAAGAGCTTAATTTCAGCGCCTGTGACACGCTCTTCTAACTCTTTCAGTTCCGGCGTCATGAATCGTTCGGCATTGACCAGGGTCTGTTTGCGAATGTAATCAGCGGGAACGCGAGACAGGTGCGTCTTGGTAATTTCGATGTAGTAGCCGAACACCTGATTGTAGCGAACCTTCAAAGAGTCAAGTCCTGTTCGCGCTCGTTCTTTGGCTTCCAACGAGGCGATCCAGCCCTTGCCCTCGGTGCTTGCCTTGCGCAATTCATCAACCCCGGCATGGTATCGTTCCTGAATGATCCCGCCGTCACGCAGCGACAGGGGCGCGTCCGGCTTGATGGCCTGCTCAATCGCGTCATGCACCTCACGACAGTCGTCCCAGGACTCGCGGACACCGGCCAGCAATGAGGCGTGGAACGGGTGGAGGTGAGACCGTAATTCCGGCAGCGTGCTCACGGACTGCTTCAATGCAAGTAACTCGCGAGGACCTACGACGCCGAGGGTCACGCGGCTGCTCAACCGGGCGATATCTTGTACGTCTCGAAGTGTGGTGCGGAGCGACACGCGTTCGTGAATCCGGTCCTTTAACTCGCCGACTGCCTCAAGTCTGGCTTGGATGGCGATACAATCGAGAAGTGGTCTGACGAGCCAATCGCGCAACAAGCGGCTCCCCATAGCTGTTTCGGTGCGGTCCAACACAGACAAGACCGTTGACACGTCCTGGCCCGATCGGTGCTCACTTGCTCCCAACGGTCGCACAAGTTCGAGGTTGCGAATCGTCGCACTGTCCAGATGCATGGTATCGCTGCTCCAGCGCGTTTGTAGACGGCGGAGGTGAGCGAGTGAGGCGGTTGGCTGGGTCTCACGAAAATATCGCAGGACCGCTCCGGCGGCTCCAATTCCGGCAGTCAGACCCCGACAGCCGAATCCATCGAGCGAGTGCACCGAAAACTGTGCCTGGAGTAGTTGTGCGGCATCTTTAGGGTTGAAGGAAGCGGAGGGTTGTGCGCAGAGGCGCGGCCCGCGCAGGGAAATCAGGCAGGACCCGGCACTGGCATCGGAGTCGGGATAAAGCAGTTCTCGTGGTTCCAGCCGAGCCAGTTCATCCATGAGCTCGGTCTCTGCCTGTGCCCCTTGAAACTCTGTCATCCAAAACTCTCCAGTGGAGACGTCAACACAGGCCAAACCAATGACGGATTGCTCTTTTCTTGCAAGGGTGGCGCTGGAGGGTGCAACAGCCACCAGGAAATGCGATTCTCCGGGAGAGAGGAATTCAGTATCGACCAGCGTGCCTGGGGTATACAAACGAACGACCTCGCGACGCACGAGACCCTTCGCGAGCTTCGGGTCTTCTACCTGTTCACAGAGTGCTACGGTCCGTCCCGCTTTGAGGAGCTTCGAGATATAGCCTTGCGCGGCATGGTAGGGCACACCACATAGCGGAACAGGGTGGGCACTCGATTTGTCTCGAGAGGTGAGAGCAATGGAGAGTAGCTTTGAGGCGATCTGCGCGTCCTCGTAAAACATTTCATAGAAGTCACCGACACGGAACAATAGAATGGCGTCGGGATAGCCGCGCTTAATCTCGCGGTATTGCCGCATCAATGGTGAGGGCTCTGCGTCACTCATCGTGTCGGTCTCGATGTATTGGTTCGCCAGTCAAAGTGGGTGATGAGATACGGCCGGTGACTTTATCGAGCGAGTGACGGAGCCGTTCTAAGTCCACCTCGGCTTCCTGCAGCGCTCGCGTTTTTCGGCGGAGTTCGATACGGCTCCGCACCCATGGGGGAAAGAGAAGAATGCCGGAGACCAACAGTCCCATCGCGAACCCTGTTAGAATGGGCTTATAAATCGGCGTCGAAGCTTCGAGCAGACCAAAGAAGTAGCGGAGCGTGACTTCCTGTTCCTGGTTTTGAAGAAAAAATGCCAGGGAGAGGAGCAGGAGAAGTCCCACAAGAATCAGCCTAATCATGACCTCATTGTCCCCTTCTTGTTGGAGCTCCGGTGCGGTGACGCTCGATGTTTCTCTCGCGCTTTGCAGTACTGCCGGCGCGCGAGTGCGAGGACATCATCAGACGTCGGTCCCGTGGCGTTCAATTGAATAGTCCGGCTTTGTGCGTCACGGTGGCTCAGTGTAATCTCGATCCGGTCAGGCGGCAGCAGACCAAGGCCTTTATCGGCCCATTCTATGGCAGTCACAGTCTGGCCGGAGAAATATTCGATCAGTCCTGTCGATTCAAGCTCGCGAACCGAGCGAATACGATACAGATCCACATGGGCAAGCGGCAGACGCACCTGGTATTCGTGAATCACTACGAAGGTCGGGCTGGTAACCGCTGTCGGCGCTGCGCCAAGACCCTGGGCGATTCCGCGAACGAGTGCTGTTTTGCCCGCTCCGAGCGGTCCGTAAAGCCCGATCGTTTCTCCTCCGCGGAGCGCACAACCGAGGGCTTGACCTAACTGATCGGTCTGTCGGTGCGATGCTGACACCAGCTCCCACGGCCGGCTCGACATGGTGCGTCGAACGGGAGGCTGTTTCGGCTTGGCTGGCTGGGTCATCTTAGGTCGTTTCAGTCCGCTGAAGTGCATATGGGATCTGAGCGATCAGGTCGCTGGCGAGCATCCCGTGCTGGCCTAGGCGCTGGGCGGCCAAGTCGCCTGCCGATCCATGGAAATAGGTTGCGGCACAGGCGGCATCCCATGCAGGAACCCCTTGTGCCAGTAACCCGACGATCATGCCCGTCAATACATCACCGGTTCCGGCAGTGGCCATTCCTGGATTGCCGGTTGGGCAAATGGCCACAAGCCCGTCCGGGCGGGCGATCACGGTTCTGGCACCTTTGAGAACCACGAACACGCCGCGTTCGCGGGCGAACCGTCTGGCTGTGCCGATTCGGTCCGCGTTCACGCTTTGCGGGGTGGCATCAACTTCGAGTCGAGCCATTTCACCAGGGTGCGGGGTGAGAATGGGTGGAGTCTTACATTCGGTCAGCAAGGAAACGCGGCCGGTCAACGCGTTAAGGGCATCGGCATCGAGAACCGAGGGACGATCCAGATGTTTCATCAACGACTGAACGAGTTCAACGGTCTCAGGATGGGTCGAGAGTCCAGGGCCTATGGCGATCGCCGTTCGTGCCTGAATGAAGGCTGTGATGCGGTCGAGTCCTGAACGGGCCAGCGTACGTGCCTTCGTCTCCGGGAGAGGCATCGTCATCACTTCCAGCAGCTTCGATTCCAGCACGTCGTTGACGCTGCTCGGGGTTGCCACCGTCACCAGGCCCGTTCCGACGCGGAGCGCGGCATAGGCAGCCAATGCCGCCGCTCCGGTTTTTCCCACTGACCCTGCAATAATTCCCGCATGCCCAAAGGTTCCCTTATGCGCGGAGGGTACGCGTTCAGGTAGAGAACGAAAAGCTCCGTCGCTCGTCAGGAGCAGGGTTCGACTCTCGATAGCATCTACGTAGGCAGGCGGAATACCGATATCTACGATGCGAATTGCTCCGGCATGGTCAATTCCTGCACCGACATAGAGGCCGAGTTTCGGGAGGCCGAACGTGATGGTTAAGGTGGCGCGGATCGCTCGCCCCAGGATGGTACCGGTATCGGCATGGATGCCGGACGGGATGTCAACCGCGATGACCGGTTTTCCCGCACCGTTAATGAGTTCGATGGCTTCACGATAGGGTCCGGATACTTCGGAGGACAATCCGGTACCAAGGAGGGCATCGAGGAGGATGTCGCTGGAGGCGACGAGAGCTCGTGTCTGATCGCCGGATCGGAATCGGCTGACTGCTGATCGTCCCGCAATGTGAACGAATCGACGATACATGGCCGTGGCGTCGCGACTGAGATCGGCGATCGTCGCGAACAGCACCACATGAACCCGGGCGCGGCGGCGGCATAGCAAACGTGCGGCAACCAATCCGTCTCCCCCATTGTTACCCTTTCCGCAGAGGATGGTGATGGTCTTCCCTCTCGCTGACCCGCAGTACTCCTCCAGATTCCTGACGATTCCCTCGCCGGCCCGCTCCATCAAGACCGTACTAGGAATATGCGCTTCGGTGATTGTGCGGCGATCGACCGCCTGCATCTGTGTTCCGGTTAGGATTTTCATCGGTGTTCCACTATTCGGGCTCGAATGCGTTCATAGGACCGGTGAGTGGGGCGAGGAAAACGATCTGTTTCTTCTATTGCAATGTCGTGACGGGGGCACATCGCATCATATAAGGAGGACAGGTATCGCAGCGGCGCGATGGATCAACTCAGTAATGCCTTCATCTCCCTAATGGCCTGGTCGAGGCCCACCAGAACTGCTCGGGCAATGATGCTGTGGCCGATGTTGTATTCGACGATTTCCGGAATGTGCGTTAACCTCGTCACATTACGGTAGTCCAGTCCGTGGCCCGCGTTCACCCCCATTCCGAGCTTGTAAGAGAGTTTGGCGGCCTGTGTAATCGCCTCCACTTCGGCGTCAGCTTCTTTCGAACGCCGGGCATTCGCATATCGGCCGGTATGGAGCTCGACAAAATCGGCTGAGACTTTGTGCGAGGCTTTCACCTGCGCCAAATCCGGTTCGATGAAGAGACTGACTGGAATGCCTCCATCGTGGAGTAGGGTCACGATCTGTTGGATGCGATCCCTATGGCCGGCTACGTCGAGGCCGCCCTCGGTCGTGAGCTCCAGACGCTGTTCCGGAACGAGCGTGACCATGTCCGGTTTGATGGTCAGGGCGATTTTTGCCATGGTCTCATCGGCGGCCATCTCCAGATCGAGCTTGGTACGGATGAGTTCCCGCAAGAGGCGAAGGTCGCGATCTTGAATATGCCGCCGATCTTCTCTGAGGTGGACAACGATGCCGTCGGCACCCGCCAATTCCACCAGCACGGCAGCAGCTAGGGGATCCGGATCAACTCCACCACGGGCCTGCCGTAACGTGGCCACATGGTCGATGTTCACCCCAAGTCGTGGCACGGCTCCTCCGTTTTGGCTATTATGTGGTGCAAGAAGAAACTGAATTGAATGATGGTCGAAAGGCGTTGCAGTTGTAACAGAAATCAACAGGACGGAGCAAGGAGTTGGAGAGGGATTAGGTGATGTGTTGTTACCCTTGTCCCCTACGGTTGATATACCGAACCCCACAGAATCACAACATAATTTGACTCAATGCGCCACCCGCCATTAGAATAGGCCCCCTAATGCGGCGGAGGGCTCTCATGCGATGCTTCCGTGCGTGTGTGAATTACTGTAGGGGACCCGATGGGACTAGGCGACGGATTTTACCGAATCAAGCGGTTGCCTCCTTATGTGTTTGCCCAAGTGCAGAGCCTCAAACTGGAGGCTCGTCAACAGGGCGAAGACATTATCGATTTCGGAATGGGAAATCCTGACCAACCGACGCCGAGCCATATCGTCGAGAAGATGATCGAGGCGGCACGAAAAGGGAAGAATCATCGCTATTCGGCCTCGCGCGGGATTACGAAACTGCGACATGCGATCGCGGGTTGGTACAAACGGAATTACGAGGTCGAGCTGGATCCTGAAACCGAGACCATCGTCACGATCGGCTCGAAAGAAGGGTTGGCCCATCTGGCGCTGGCCTTGATCGGTCCTGGCGACGTTGTCCTGACGCCAACCCCGACCTATCCCATTCATATGTATAGCTTTATCATTGCGGGGGGAGAAGTCCGCGGGATTGAGTTGCGCCCGGACAGTGACTTCTTCGACGACTTACAACGGGTCTATCGCCAAACGTTTCCGCGGCCCAAGATTTTGGTCATTAATTTTCCACATAATCCCACCACCGCCGTCGTGGATATCGAGTTTTTTAAGAAAATCGTTACCTTCGCCAAAGAGCATAACGTGATCGTCATTCATGACCTGGCCTATGCCGACTTGGTATTCGACGGATATAAGGCGCCGAGCTTTCTGCAGGTTCCCGGGGCCAAAGATGTCGGCGTCGAGTTCTATACCCTCTCCAAAGCCTATAATATGCCCGGTTGGCGCGTGGGCTTCTGTTGCGGCAATCGTGAGGTCGTGGGGGCTCTGGCCAAGATCAAGAGTTACCTGGATTACGGTATTTTCCAGCCCCTGCAGATTGCCAGCGTCATTGCCCTCAATGGGCCACAAGATTGTGTCAAAGAGACAGTGCTGCGCTACCAGAAGCGTCGTGATGTGCTAGTGAGCGGACTAAATCGTATCGGATGGCAGGTCAACAAGCCCGTAGCCACTATGTTCGTCTGGGCTAGAATTCCTCTGCCCTATCGGTCTCTGGGGTCGTTGGAATTTTCGAAGCTCCTGCTCCGGGAGGCAAAAGTGGCCGTGTCTCCCGGGATTGGGTTCGGTGAAGGCGGGGACGAATATGTGCGTTTCGGCCTCGTCGAAAATGAACATCGCACGAGGCAAGCCGTTCGAGGCATTCGCAAGGCGCTGAAGCTTGAAGGGTCGGAAGAATGATTTCGCGTGTGGGCGTCGGCATCATTGGGTTCGGAACGGTCGGGACTGGAGTCGCGAAGATTCTTTTGGAGAGTGCCGACTTGATCAGCCGCCGGGTTGGTGTGCCGATCGAGATCGTTCGGATTGCGGACCTTGATGTGACACGTGATCGAGGCATTGCCTTGCCACCTGGCCTTCTCACGACCGACGCAAAGGACATACTTACCGATCCATCGATCGAGATCGTCGTTGAGTTGATCGGGGGCTATGATTTTGCCAAACGGATCATCCTGGAGGCCATTGCGGCAGGCAAACATGTCGTTACGGCCAATAAGGCGTTACTTGCATTACATGGCGAAGAAATATTTGCCGCGGCTTCCCGCAAGGGCGTGGACCTGGGTTTTGAAGCGAGCGTGGGAGGAGGGATTCCAGTCATCCAGGCATTAAGGGAAGGGCTGGCGGCCAACACGATCCAATCCATTTATGGGATCATCAACGGGACGGCCAATTACATTCTCTCGCGCATGACCCATGAGGGCCAGAGCTTTGAGACGGTACTCGACGCAGCGAAGCAAGCCGGTTATGCCGAAGCGGATCCGACATTCGATGTGGCCGGTATCGATTCGGCTCACAAGCTGGCGATCCTGGTGGCTCTCGCCTATGTAACAACTGTCAATTTTAAAGATGTCTACACGGAGGGGATCACCCATATTACGCCGCTCGACATTGCGTACGCCAAAGAGTTCGGTTATACGATCAAACTGCTGGGCATCGCCAAGCTGGTTGGCAACGAAGTCGAAGCCCGGGTGCATCCCACAATGCTGCCCTCTTCGTCTCCGATCGCCCAAGTCGAAGGGGTTTACAATGCCATTCAACTCGTCGGCGATGCCGTGGGGGACGTGGTGCTCTATGGCAGGGGCGCGGGGTCCATGCCGACCGGCAGCGCGGTGGTCAGCGATCTCATGGCCATCGCACGCAATCTGTTGAAGGGCGCAGCCGGGCGAGTGCCACCCGCCTCGTTCCAGCAGGACCAGCGTCGTCCGCTTCGTATGCGGCCGATGGAAGAAATCAGCTCGCTCTACTACCTCCGCTTTATGGTGTTGGACCGCCCCGGTGTCTTGTCGCAGATTGCAGGGGAACTGGGCCGGTGTGGCATCAGTATCTCATCCGTTCTCCAACAGGGCCGACGCGAAGGGCAGACGGTTCCGGTCGTGATCAAGACCCATACGGCTACGGAGCGCGATGTCCAAACGGCATTGCGAGCCATCAATCGTCTGGCCTTCATCTCAGAGCCCACCACGTTGATTAGAGTCGAGGGTAAGGACGAGTAATGCGATGAATCGCTGGCGTGGTGTGATCGAAGAATATCGGAAGTTTCTGCCGGTGACCGACCGTACTCCGGTGGTGACGCTCGATGAAGGCAACACTCCGCTCATCAGGGCGACGAGGCTGGCCAAACAGATCGCTCCCGGTATCGATCTCTATCTCAAATTCGAAGGCATGAATCCGACGGGATCGTTCAAGGACCGCGGCATGACGATGGCCATTTCGAAGGCCGTTGAGTCCGGTGCCAATGCGGTGATCTGTGCTTCAACCGGGAATACCTCTGCTTCTGCCGCAGCCTATGGCGCGCGGGCGGGATTGGCGGTCTATGTCTTGATTCCTGCCGGGAAGATTGCGATGGGTAAGCTGTCCCAGGCCATGATGCATCAAGCCACCGTGATCCAAATTGAAGGAAACTTCGACCAGGCTTTGACCATTGTAAAGGACTTGTCGGAGATTCATCGCATCGAGTTGGTCAATTCGATCAACCCCTTTCGGATCGAGGGACAGAAAACCGCAGCGATGGAGGTTTGCGATCAGCTCGGCGATGCCCCGACCGTTCATGTACTGCCGGTCGGGAATGCCGGCAACATCACCGCGTATTGGAAAGGGTATCAGGAGTACCGTGAGGCCAACCAGTCCACGCGGCTGCCCCGCATGATGGGGTTTCAGGCGGCCGGTGCCGCGCCCATCGTGCTCGGGCGCATCGTAGAAAATCCACAGACGGTAGCCTCGGCAATCCGGATCGGCAATCCGGCAAGTTGGGATTCGGCCTTGAAGGCCGTACAGGAATCCTCAGGAGCGATCGATTCGGTGACGGATGAAGAAATTCTGCACGCGTACATGGCAGTGGCGGCTACGGAAGGGGTCTTCTGCGAGCCGGCTTCGGCCGCATCGGTTGCCGGCGTCATGAAGTTGAGCAAGCAGGGTGGATTGCGTGAAGGCGAGACAGTGGTCTGCACCTTGACCGGGCATGGATTGAAAGATGCCGACACGGCCATCAGCGTATCGACCCAACCGAAAACCGTTAGAGCGACGCGGGAGGATGTCGCTCGTCTTTTAAAGGTATAGACACAATGCGAGCAGGGCTTCGATGAAACATGTGATTCTCCATGTCGATGGGATGGCAGACATTCCCCGGCAGGATTTGGGCGGACGGACTCCTCTTCAAACGGCTTCGACCCCTCAGCTGGATCGCCTCGCGCAAGGTGGGGAGCTTGGGCTCCTGGCCGCGGCGCCTGAGAATGTGCGACAGGGGAGCGGTCTGATGGGAACCAGCATCCTCGGATACGACCCGAAGAAATACTACCAGGGTCCCGGTCCGTTCGAAGCGGCCAGCCTAGGAGTGGCCGTCGGCGAGCATGATGTGGTCTATCGCTGTACGATGGTCACGCTGCGGGGAGACAGGCAGTCCGGGAGTAAGGGCGGACTGAACGACATCAAGAAGCTCGGACCGCATGTGGTAATGGATAATGCAACCGCTGGCCTGATATCGACAGAAGAGGCCCGTGAATTGATCGAGTCGATCAATGAACAGCTCGGGTCGGAAATGATTCAGTTCTATCCAGGATTGGGCCATCGTCATCTCATGGTGTGGGTCGGGGGGAAGTCGCGCGCAGTCTGTACCGATCCCCAATTGTTAGTTGGTCGGCCTATCGCCGATGCGCTGCCGACAGGGGACGGATCCGACATTCTTTGGAAACTCATGGACGCTTCGTTTCAGATCTTACGAGATCATTCCCTCAACGAAGAACGTTGCGAGGCTGGGCAGAAGCCGGCCAATTGTCTGTGGCTGTGGGGGCAAGGCCGGGCCATTCCTTGGCCAAGCCTCTCCGAGCGATTGAAAATGTCCGGTGTGGTGATCTCACAGAGCGATGTCCATCGCGGACTTGGCATCATGGCCGGGCTTGAAGCTGTCGACGGGACGCGCTTGGCCGATGCCGATCTTCGTGCCCAGGCGGCGGTCGCGCTGGAGGAACTGAAGAACAAGGATTTTGCATACATACATGTGGAATTACCTGACGAGGTCATCTACGGATCGGATGTCGCGGCCAAGGTGAAGGGTATTGAAGCGGTCGATCGCGAGCTGGTCGGGCCATTGCTTGAAGGGTTGGTCAAATTGGGCTCCCATCGCATCGTAGCCTTCTGCGATGCGGGCAATGTACATCAGGGACAGGCAACGGAAGGTCCGAGATTCTTTGCCTATCATGACAGTGCGGCAGCCCCATCTGCGGTAGCCGGACGGAGATTCACCGAGGCTGATGCTCGGGTCTCTACCGTGCCTCCTCGTGATGCGACGAAGTTCGTCGTGCGACTGTTCGCAAAAGGATCCTGACGGTCGTGGCGCTGATAGTCCAGAAATATGGAGGGACGTCCGTGGGCACAATCGAGCGGATCCATAGCGTCGCCGATCGCGTGGAGAAGACTCACAAGGATGGCCATCGTGTCGTGGTTGTCCTGTCTGCGATGAGCGGAGAAACGGACCGGTTGCTTCGGTTGGCGCATGAAGTTTCGCCGCTTCCAGACGATCGCGAACTGGATATGCTGCTCTCGACAGGAGAGCGGGTGACCATCGCCTTGCTGGCGATGGCCTTGCGGGCCAGGGGACTCGATGCTCAATCCTTTACGGGGCGTCAAGTCGGGATCATGACTGATAGTGCGCATACGAAAGCACGTATTACCCGCGTGAGTGCCGATCGAATTCGCGAGGCCTTGCTCAATGGGGTCATTCCAGTGGTCGCCGGTTTTCAGGGGATCAACGAGCAATCGGATGTCACGACGTTAGGACGTGGAGGCTCCGATCTCACCGCAGTCGCGCTGGCAGCGGCGTTGAAGGCTGATCGCTGCACCATTTTCACCGACGTCGATGGCGTCTATACGTCGGACCCCAACATCGTGCCGGCGGCTCGGCGCATCGACAAGATTTCCTATGAAGAAATGCTGGAAATGGCAAGTCTGGGGGCCAAAGTTCTGCAGAGCCGCTCCGTCGAATTTGCCGCGAAGTTCAATGTGCCAGTCGAGGTGAACTCCAGCTTCAAAGAAGGAAAGGGGACGCTCGTGACGAGTGAAGACGAGGATATGGAGGCAGTCGCGGTATCGGGAGTCACCGGTGATCGGAATCAGGCCAAAGTCACGATCGTGGGCGTGCTGGACAAACCAGGTATTGCATCCAAACTCTTCGGACCGGTGGCCAAGGCCAACATCAATGTCGACATGATCATCCAGAACATGAGTCAGTCGGGCATGACGGATATTTCCTTCACGATCCCGCGCGCGGACATGAAAAAAGCCCTGCCGCTGATCCAGGACATTGCAAAAGGGATCAACGCCAAATCAGTTGCCGTGACCGAAGCGATTGCGAAGGTCTCGCTGGTCGGCGTCGGGATGCGGTCCCATTCGGGGGTCGCCGCCAAGATGTTTGAAGTCTTATCGCAGGAAGGCGTGAACATCCTCATGATCAGCACGTCGGAGATCAAGATCTCCTGCGTCATCGATGAAAAGTACGTCGAGCTCGCGATGCGTTCGCTCCATAGCGCGTTCGGGTTGGACCAGTCGTCGGCAGGCGACCGAATCACGAAATAGCGGGTTTCGGCGATGTGAGTCTCGACAGGTTTATCCTGCTCCTGGTATCTTCTCATTTATGGTTCGAAAATCTTCACGATCCCGATCTTCAGGAGGCAAGCCGGCCGGCTCTTCCTTGTCCGAGAGGCCTCCTTCTGCCGCCAAGCCGGCGGTATTGGAAATCTATGACACGACCTTACGCGATGGGGCTCAAGCTGAGGATGTCAGTTTTTCGGCAGAAGACAAGGTTCGGGTCGCACAACAGTTGGATGGACTGGGCGTGCAGTTCATCGAAGGAGGCTGGCCCGGCGCAAATCCCAAGGACATTGAGTTCTTCCGGATGATCAAGTCTCTTCCGTTGCAGACGGCGACGGTCGTCGCGTTCGGGTCCACCAGAAAAGCCAGTAATACGGTACAGAGCGACCCCAATATCAAAGCGTTGCTGGAGGCAGAGACCTCGGTCATCACGCTCTTCGGGAAAAGCTGGTCGCTGCACGTCACCGATGCGCTCGGTATTTCCCTCGCGAAGAATCTCGAACTCATTAGCGATTCCGTGTCCCATCTCCGCTCAAAAGGTCGGAGGCTGTTCTACGATGCGGAACATTTTTTCGATGGGTACAAAACAAATCCGGAGTATGCATTAGAGACTATTCGCCAGGCTGTCGCAGCCGGTGCCGAACGGGTGATTCTCTGTGACACCAATGGCGGGACGATGCCCTGGGAAATTAAAGAGATCTGTCAGGTCGTTCGCCGAGAATGTGCGGTGCCCTTGGGGATCCATGCCCACAACGATTGTGAAATGGCCGTCGCAAATTCGCTCGTGGCGATTGAAGCAGGTGTGGTGCAGGTGCAGGGGACAGTGAACGGGATCGGCGAGCGGTGCGGCAATGCCAATCTCTGCTCGATCATTCCCAATCTTGAACTCAAGATGAAGCGTCCCGTGTTGGGTGACCGTTTGAGTCAACTCAAACAGGTTTCTGGATTTGTGACCGAGATCGCGAATCTGATGCCCAATACGCATCAGCCCTATGTGGGCGATTCGGCGTTCGCGCATAAGGGCGGAGTTCATATCCACGCGGTGTTAAAAAATCCCGTGACCTATGAACATGTGATTCCAGGGTTAGTCGGCAACCGCCAGCGCATGTTGGTATCAGATGCGGCAGGTCGGAGTGGACTGATGGAAAAGGTCGAGGCCTACGGAATCAAATTGGACAAGGATCACGCCAAGTTACAGGAGTTGATGGATACCCTCAAAGAGCATGAAAGTGCGGGTTACCAATTCGAGGCAGCAGAGGGTTCCTTCGAGTTGCTCATGCGGAAAGCGATGGGAACCCATAGGCCATCCTTCCAACTCCTTGGATTTCGGGTGATTGTTGAAAAAAAACAAGACCGGGGAGCCACCATGTCAGAAGCCACGGTCATGGTGAAGGTCGGCGACGTCGTGGAGCATGCGGCAGCAGTCGGAGCCGGTCCGGTCAACGCGCTCGATCATGCCCTGCGGAAAGCATTGGAAAAGTTCTATCCCCAGCTCCGCGAAGTCAAACTGCTCGACTACAAAGTACGGGTACTGTCGGCGAATCGTGGCACTGAGTCCAAGGTTCGAGTATTAATCGAATCAGGTGATCATAAGGATAAATGGGGCACTGTCGGCGTCTCTGAGAACATCATGGAAGCGAGTTGGCAAGCGCTGGCGGATAGCATCGAATATAAGTTGCTTGCCAAAAACTAATGAATAGGACCCCTGCTCCGGCATCTTTCTTCTTGACAGGTCTTATAACCTCACGTAACTTATAGCGAAACTGCCAATCGTTCGTACTAAGTTCACAGGCGATCGTTCGGAAGGTTTGCGCGGCTGTCGGAGGGGAAAGCATGAGGAAGGCGGATATTGCGAACGAAATCTACAAGCAGGTTGGTATTTCGAAAAACGAAGCCGCAGATATTGTCGAACTTGTGTTGAATATGTTGAAGGCGGTGTTGCATAAGGGAGAGTCGGTCAAGATTGCCGGATTCGGAAATTTCGTGGTGCGCAGTAAGGGAGCAAGGAAGGGCCGGAACCCTCGGACCGGCGAAGAAATCGGGATTACGCCCCGTCGTGTGGT
>JBBRRM010000033.1:0-13762 GCA_038275915.1 Nitrospirales bacterium | reverse complement strand
GTCTCTCGTGCGGCCAGCAATGGGCAGCCTATGAGCCTCGCCGATGCGTTGAGAAACATGCCTGGTGAGGCAAGCCATGGCTAAGAGCAAGTTCCTCACATCACCATCGGTCACTGGCGAGACGTTGACTCGCGAACTGATCCTGGGGAGGCTTACGAACGAGCAGGGCAAGCAATTGAAGGTGCTGCCCTGGTGGACTGAAGGGTTTACAGCGCTCGACGACCCGCTGATGCGCGAGCTGCTCATGTGGCTACGCCGGCAGAGCGGCAAAACGACGTTCTTAGCCGTTGGTGCCATCATCCATCTCCTCACTGTCCGTCACGCCTATATCATTTTTGTCAGTGCCTCTGAGAATCAAGCCTCTGCGATCTTCCATCGCAAGATCCGCCGGCCCTTGGAACGGCTACTGAAGGCGGCGAAGCTGGAGAATGCCGTGAGCATTACAGCCCGAAGCCTGGAGTTTATCCCTGGCAATGCTGCGCTGGAAGTCATTGCGCCAAATGAAGCGACGGCCCCGGGACGATCGCCTACGCTGTTGATCTTCGATGAAGCTCGCGACATTCCTGATGCGCTCTATCTCTCTCTGGCTCCTTCCACTATCGGGAGCGGTGGAAAAATTATCATCGCCAGTTCGGCGGGCCGGCCAACTGGTTTCTTCTACGAGTTGATCAACAATCCTACGGCTGAGACTGTTCTTATTCATCACGACGGCTCACGAGCTGAGGACGAAAACCCCCATGCAGACCAAGGCTTGCTTGGCTGGCTACGTCGACGTTTCGCCCACCTCTCACCGAGCGCCGGCCAACGTGAGCTAGAGAACCAATTTACTGAGGACGGCGACAGCTTTCTCTCCGCCGCACTCATCGAAGCCGCCATTGATGAGCATTTGAGCGATACCTTGTCATCCGACGCTGAGGCCTTTGCCTTTATCGACCTCTCGCGGAAAAAGGATCTGACCAGCCGTGTGGTTGTGCTGCGCGAACCGTCGCGTCGTGTGGATGCAAAAGACCATCTGGTGGCGGCGAGTGTCCGGGTGTGGAATCCCAAAGATTCACCGACGAAGGAAATCAACTTCGGGGAAGTCCGGGCTGATTTATTGCGATTGGTGCAGCGGTTCCCGAACCTACGTCAAGTCTTGATCGACGAAGGCGCCGAGGCGGGGAGTGTGTTGAGTTGGGCAAAGGATCAAGCCCTCCTTTCAAGCCGAGTGCATGGCTTCATCGCGACGGCGAGCTCCAACATGGACCTCTGGAGCGCCTTAGCTGCACGGCTCCATGCCCAAACCGTGTCGATTCCGCGCCACGAACGATTGATTGCTGAGCTGAAAAACCTACGTCAGGAGAGCTTTCAATTCGGGATGCGCTGGCGGATCACGGATGGCTCCAAAAAATTGCATCGTGATGTGTCGCTCTCGCTGGCCGGGGCCATCCTTGCCGAGTCACAGCTGCCCAAACTGGAACCATTGCGACTGTTGAATCCTGGTGCAGCACCCATGAACCGTAGTGAGCAGGAAGCCGCCGACAAAGTGGAGTATGAAGCGAGGGCAGCGGCAGGCGTGGAGATGGTGAGAGCGCAAGTATTTTCACGCGGAACATTTTGGCCCGGAGAGTAACGAGGAGGATCACGATATGAACAAGAAGCTCTGCGACATGCGAGTGAAAGCGGCGGGAGATCGCACATTCACCTTTACGATTTCTACTAACGACGTTGATCGTGATAACGACATCATCGATCAGTCTGGTTGGGAATTGGACCGATACAAGGCGAATCCCGTCGTCCTCGCCTTTCATGCGTATGACAAACCCCCCATTGCGAAGACGATTGCGATCGGCGTGCAGGGGAATGCGTTGAAAGCGACGGCCCAATTCGTCCCAAAGGGAATATATGGATTGGCAGACGAAATTCACGATCTCGTCGCCGCCGGGTTTCTCAATACGACAAGTGTCGGATTCAAGCCGCTTGACCAGAGCTACGACACGACACGGGGGGGCATGAATATCCGCCGCGCCGAGCTGTTGGAGTGGTCGGTGGTGAGTGTCCCATCCAATCCACAGGCAGTCATTACCTCGCGCAGCGCCTGTGATCGCGCTGCTGTTCAAAAATGGTTTCAAGGAAAGGAGACCCCCATGCGTTCTTACCGCAAACATCGTGAAGGCTGCCCACTGGGGCCTGAGTGCACAGGCGTCGATTCGATTGACTGCCCCAAAATGGCGCTCTGTCCGTTTGAGGCGAATTCCGGCAAGCCCATGCCGAAAGACATTGTGCTGTACCTCATCCGGGAAGAAACGCCCGAAGAGATCCTAGCGAAGCGCGAGCAACAACGGTGCGAGAGGGAGAGGGTGGCAGAACAGTTGCAGAAAGAATTGGCTGCCTTCACCCAGTTCTATACCCAGCACGGCAGACAGATCAGCCTCGAATATCGCTCAGAGCTGAGAGAGTTTTTCCCGGAATCTAAGTGTTTTTGGATCCAGGGCAAGCCGATTCACACACTGGGAATTGCATAACCCATCACAATAAAGACAAGGAGGACGATCATGTCGACCATCGTGGAATCAGTCAAAGACTCGGTGAAGGAATTTTTCGCGCCGACCCTGGCGTTGACCCGCCCACCGTTGAACGTGGACATCACTCTCAGGTGGCACGAACAGCCCGTCTATAGTGCGCTCAAAGCGAGAAAAGAGGCGGCGGAAAAGGTCTTCAACCAGGCTGAGCGCCGTTTCCTATGGATGCGGGGAATCCTAGTTCGAGACTATGCGCTGAACGGCGAGCAGCCTGTGTCTCAGGAAGAATTTTGGCAAGCGCAAGAACAGGAAGGCGAGATTCGCGCCGCGTTCAATCGCGCAGAACCGCCTTATCGCAAACTCGTGGCGGAACTCCAGGCGCTTGAGGATCGGATTAAAGCCGCGATCTTTGCAGGGCGCAACACAAGTTCCATCCGCCGGGACCTGGCCTCGGACCTCATCCAAGCAATTGATCAGGCAGTCATAGCGAACGAACAACTTACCGCCTACGAAATCGAAACCAACGATTGCGCGCCTCCTGGCCTCGCGGCAAGTGACTGGCAAGTGTTCTGGCCGGAACTGCAGGCGGGGCCGGATGTGGACGGGGGACGGATCGAGGCGCTACGCAGATTTATGAGGATGGAAGGATTGTTGTAATGACCTGGGAGCGGGCCGACCCCATTGAGCACGGCAGGAATCATCAATCGAAAATTCTTCGACGGGTGGCAGCCTCTCGAAGCGCATCGGCCAATTTTCGAATGACTGGGGGGCGTCAAACATGGCGGTTGCTCATACACCATGCAATCTAACTCTGGCCTCGCGCTCTCGCGCAGACATGGCGTTCCTCAGCGGGGACAGGGAATGAGCAATTAAAGGATAGCGAGCATGGTGAGATTCTCAGGCTGAACGAGCAGGAAGGGATGGAGGGAATGCGACCCTGAGATTGAACCACATCCCTTCCATCCTCACTCGACGGCTAGCGCCCTTAGCTACTTCTTGCCGTGATGCTCGATATGGGATTTTGACGCTTCGTTCGCATAATGGGCGGCATGCACATGATGTCCATGTGCCAGGTGGGCATGGTGCGCGGCTTTCTCATGAGCGCCGGCCTCATGATGCTTCGCCGCTTCCTTATGATGATGAGCGGCGTGCTCGTGATGCTCCGCGGCCTTTTTGTGATGGTCTGCGGCTTGCTTCGACATAACACCTCCTTGGATTGAAATGACATGAGCGAAACTGACCCAGCTTTAAGGCTCGAGTATGCAGCGAGAGACATCTTACAATCTGGTCAAAATTGCTCAAACGTGAAGAAGAAGATAGGACGGGGCACCGCTGAGGCGATCATGCCCTACATTGTCGGACCCCGAAAGCAGACTCAGCATGAGCCCAACCGCACGATCGCTGGAACATCTTCGAACCCTCGGCTATCGCGCTGAAGTCGTCGAGAAAACTATTCCGCACACATTTATCAAAAAAGATCTCTGGGGAGCAGACATTCTAGCGGTAAAGTCTGGCGCACCGATTCTGGCGGTACAGGCAACCAGTGCCAGCAACCATGCCGCGCGACGCGTGAAGCTTGAGGCCGGCGGATTCATCCCCCTGTGGAAAGGCGCAGGGGCCGTGCTCGAAATATGGTCGTGGGACAAGCGAGGACCGCGAGGAAGCGGAAGACGTGGACGTTGAGAAGAGAGGCGCTGTGAACATAGATTTCATCGTGCATTTGAGGGATTGCCAGGCCAGCGGGCATGGCGTATCTTGCGGGCCAGAAACCCAGGAGGTGGGCTATGTGGCTCAGGAGGGCTCAGATGTTGTGTTGCCTAGCGGGACTATCCCTATCCCTAGGCGTGATGTGTCTGTATGCACAGGAGGGTCCCGATACGGTTATTAAGAAGAAGTGTGCCAAGGACTGGCCAGACGATTTCCGAATGCAAGTGCATTGCATCGAACAACAGGCCAAGGGACTCAAGTCTCTCTCCTCCCCTGTGGATCGGACCATCTCCTCCCAAGACCACTCCCTTCTTCGAGTCAAATGTGAAAATGAGTGGCCAGATGATTTTCGGATGCGCGCCCACTGTGAAGAACAACAGATCAAAGGGCTTCAGAAGATTCAGTCCCCTGCACCTCAAGATATGGATTCAAAAGATTTCTCTGTCGTAATGTCTCATTGCACAAAGGAATGGCCCAATGATTTTAGGATGCGAGCATATTGTCTGGATAAGCAGATAGAGGCGGTGCGCACGCTTCGCGGGCGATAAGTGTGCTGTTCCGCCGCGCAGCTACTGGGAATCTGAAATGAACAGATCAAGCAGGTTCATTGTATTCTCCTCAATGTTGGTCTTGGCATTTCCCTTCTGGGGGTGCGTTGCCCAAGACTCAAGTGCGATTTACCGGCAACGGTCAGAAGAGAGAAAAAAGCAGTACGCCGCGCAATCGCACTACATTGCCAGATACGACATTGTGTTGGTGGATGTTGATCGCCCCACCCAGGCGAAGGAGCGTTATGGAGACATAAGCCTTAGCAAGGTCCAACCAGGCAACACATCCATAAATCTGGCGGAAGACCAGCTTATCAAAATCGCGTGGCTGCCTCCTGATAGAACGCTTGCTTTTGACCTCCTCAACAAGACGGGGCAGTCATTGAAAATCGCCTGGAATGAATCAGCCTATGTGGATATTTCTGCCCACAGCCACAGTGTGATCCACACCAGCCCGTCGTCACTCGTCCCAAGCAAAAGTCGATTAGCAGACTCCTTAACTCCGGCCGACATTGTTCCATCCATGTTCTTTCCATGTATAAGGCCGGGGTACATTTGTGAAAGCAGTCATAGACAATACGCCTCGGCGCACAAACACCTCACCTATCGTATCCTTCTGCCATTACAGATGGGACCCGACATTTATCACTACATCTTCACTTTCAAAGTGAACAATGTGGAAATCATAAGTGACAAAAAAGAAGAGTCTGAGAAGAAGGCCCCAGAGGTCGTCCCATAATGGTCTCATTAGGCAATTAATCCCGAAGATGACAGGCATGATAGCAACCATGAGATCACTGATGACGACACATAGCGTACTCACCCTAATTCTGACAGCCTTGTGCGCTGCAGGCCCTGTGTGGTTGCATTCAGAAGCTTTGGCGCGGAGTTCTGAAAACAGCCACAGCAGCGGGAGTCATTCCTCTGGACATCATTCCTCTCAAGGCCATTTGCATACTAAGGCCGATCCAAGCGTTCATCGAGAGCGCCAGAGCCACACCAAGCGCAGCGCCGCAGCTAAAGACCACTTCAAAAAGTCGCACCCGTGTCCCTCAACGGGGAGAAGCCGGGGCGCATGTCCTGGCTACGTGATCGACCATATCGTCCCATTGAAGCGAGGTGGAAAAGACGGGCCGTCGAATATGCAATGGCAGACGACAGCGGAAGCAAAGATGAAAGATCGGATTGAGTGAAAGCGCGCCAGCACGGATCTGAGGCCAGCCCTCCCTTCACGGGTGCGGCCGTATGAACCGGAAGAGACTCTTGAGCCGGTCGAGAATCACCAGCCAACAGGGAAGCCGCGACTGCAACTCGTCTAATAGGGGTATAAGGAGGACACCATGAAAACTTCGCCCAAACCATCCATGAGCCGTGAGCGCAAGCACGCACTGAAGGAGCTTGATGGGGAGATCTATGTCAACGAAGTGCCGATCGACGACACGCACGTGTTCAAATCGCGAGATGCCTGGTACTTTCGCATCGCGGCGAGCGGGTTGCACCCTCGACGGTTTGGTCCTTATGACGAGGCTGAAACGGCCTTAATATCTCGGGATATTTGCCTCGGGAAAATCCGCGAGGCCTTCGCAGAAGTGAAGTCGTGCGGAGATGATGAGCTACACGTGTTGGAGTTTGTCGATGATGGGGCGACGGTCTAGGACGACAGCCCAATGCGTGGAAGTGCTGACCTCATCTAGCCAGGATGGAAGCGGGAGTATCTTTTAGAAGATAGAACCTCTGCTGTGAATCGCGGAAGCCTATACGGAATTGGTTGAAGATATGATTAAGCCCCAAAATATTGCGTGAGAGATGCCCCTCAGCGAAGGCGATATTCCCCGAGAAGCGGTTGTTTACTCCACCGACCCTGATTTCTATTTCTACATCATCGAACAGGTACGCACGGATTGATCCGCCGGCTGTGGAGATAGGTAACCCGACACCTGTGGTTATATCGTCGATGCCAAGAAGTCCTGCATATTGTTGAGAGAAGACAGTGTGGGTGGAACCTGAATCGAGCAGCCCTGCAGCACCAGTTTCGCGATTTCCGCGATGTAAGGTGATATCAAGCCAGGGACGCATACCGGGAATTCCAGGAAGTAAGGTATATAAGACCTCAACTTCATAGCTCACTGGATAGATCATCGGAGGCATGAAGATCAGAAAATGAAGTTCGCCTCTTCGGCGGTAGGCACGTAGTATAAGAAGGGTTTTCTAATTCGGTGTGACGCAATCTGGCGGAGGATTTCTGCCATGTTAGGGCTGTGCTCGACTAGCTTCTGACCTGATATGAGAAGCCATTCACCTGAGTACTGAGATAGATCCTGAGCATGTGTGGTTAACCACTCCATTTCTGGCGACGGTTGTGCCTCTTGCTCCTGTACCCGCCCCTCTCGTCCTGATGATGCGGATGAACCTCCAAGAATGAGCAAACCGTCTCGTCCTGATGGGGATGAAGCTCTACCAGTAAGCAAACCGTCTAAATATGGGCTCGTCGAAGACATAGAAGACATAATGATCGCATCGAGCCCCCTCTGTATCTGAGGCTGAGCACACAAAGACCACTCCTGCGTCATACGACGGACCTGTGGGTCCTCTTCCGTGGAGGTTGAGGTAGCAGGCGACCAGGGCCGAAGCTCTGACTTGCCAGACAATGCAACTAGTTGAGGTTGACTCATTATGTGTCACTCTCTACCGGCAAAACGACACCTGTCTGTTCTAACACGCCTGCGAGATAAACACGACCGGCTTTCAGGACCCCTGTAAAATCCATGAGATCCTTTTCCGTTGTCAGTGAAAACGAGAAGAACAGCCCTCCTTTGACAAGCATGGATGCATCTAGTGTTAACTGGGTCTCCCAGCTTTTCTCGGGAACTCGCCAATGAAATATAACACCCGTGCCTTGACTGGCGCCACCTTGCTTCGGCGCCTGTATATGAAACTGGCCAAGCATCTCGTCGACGGACTTCGCCTCTAGTTGTCCATGAGCAATGTAAGTGAATTGATGCGAGCGGATTAGCAAGTCCGGAGAGGCCTCGCGAAGAGCAGCGCCCGCGTCTGTGAGGACCTTTGCAGCCTGAATCTGTGCTTGATATTCGAGGTTGAAAAAATTCGCTTCGCATCGGTCGAGCTTACAGAGGTAATTTCCCTGGGTTCCAAAAACGACTTGGACGGACTGCTGACTCGCCTGCGGTGTTGCTGTTGTGATATGCAACGAATCAAGGCCGTAGCCCATTGGTAGAAAGGCTTTGAGGAGCGCCTTGCTTGGCTCTGAAAAATTCCCAAACCACTCCACCATCGGGCTTGCGAATAGACCGAGGTATGCGAACTGATTGCGGATGATGTTCAATCGGCCAGCAGCCATTTCATGACCCTTCCGTTCATGGCAGTCTATCCTATTGATCCGAGTTTTAGAAGTCTGGTTTGCCTTTCCAATAATCCACCTTCTGAGGCGCCCCTGTGGCGGGACGCAGGAGTGCAGCCGTTGTCCCCGCCGTTGTCCCCGCGAGCACCTCTACTCAGCCCTCCGGCACCCTCCGCCACCCAAGCAGACAATAGAAAACCCCTTGGAAAATATTGATTCTCCAAGGGGTCTCTGGTCGGTCTCAAGCTTATGAGTCCGCTGCTCTACCAACTGAGCTACACCGCCACGAAATTGGTGTTTTCAGGAAAATTCAGATGCGCTGAGAGACTCCGAGCATGTTAAAGCCGGTGTCGATCAGCCTCGATTCGAGCATGTCCTAAAAATAAACACGCGACTATATCACGACGGAGGAACGTCCTACAAACCCCCCAGATCAGTAGAGCGCCTCCAGATGTTCTCTGCGTTCGTCGAGAATGAAATCGATTCGACACCTCGGCGCAAGACCGCTTCACCGCGATCCTTCACGGTAGACCGTGAAGGATCGCGGTATTTCAATTTCCTGTCCGGTGGCCTCCTCATCACTGTTTGATCCCAACAGCTTCGCTTTTTCAATACGTTCTTCATATGACCTCCATCGAGATCGTCACCGGCACCGAAGTTGCTGAACTCCACGGTGCATTCCTATGACATCGAGCAAAAGATCAGAGTGCACAAGCAATGTATGTCCTTATTTTACTAGGGAGAACGCGCTATGACGATGAGGGGTGAGGGCGATATGTCAAGACCATTGTGTCGGTTGTCCGGACCTGCGCTGGGTGGCATCGTTGGAATATTGTCGTGTGTGGGTCTCACGGCCACGGTGAGCCATGCCGGATCTCCTACAGCGGGCCACGACCATTCCGCCGGACTTCAGGCAAATCCCGCATGGGCCGAACAGCTGAAAGGCCAGACTATCGTTGAAGATGTGATGGAGGGGCATCCCGAACGGACTGCGATGATGGAACGCCAACATCAGCGCGTCATGGATCAAATGCAGAAAGATGCGGAAGCCCAGCGGACGGGGGGCTCCTTTAACGATGTGAACATGATGCACCAGTACGGTGCCGGCGGGCAAGACATCCTGCTCATGTCCCAGCCCGGGGGCGATCCGGTGCCGAATTTGGGAGGGCGCTGTCCTGCAAGCGCGCCGGTGAAGCAGTACAACGTGTCCGCCATCAACGTGGAGATCTCGCTGAATCGCTGGCTCGATTTCTATCCTGGTTATATGTATGCGCTGACTGAAAATGTCGTGAAGGTGCGTGAAGAGGAGACGAAGAATCGGGAGGCTCGCGACAAGGAAGGGTACGATCCCGGCGCGGTCGCAAACGGTCTGCAAAGTCAGTGGATTCAGCCGCTGGTCATCCGTGGGAACCAGGGAGATTGCGTCAAAATCGTCTTGCAGAACCAGTTGGAAGGGAGTGAGGAAGTCAGCCTGAACATTCACGGTTCCAGCATGGTGATTGCCGCGACCGGCCAGCCGGCCACCACCACGAACCGGGATGCGATTGTGCCGCAGGGCAAGCAAGTCGAAATGGAATGGTACATCCATCCGACCACGCAGGAGGGTGGCCGGCAGTTTCACAGCTCCAGCAATGATCGCGAGTTGACGGTAATGGGCTTATTCGGAACGTTCGTAGTGGAGCCCAGGGGTTCGGAGTACCTCGATCCGCTGGGAAGCGGTGACCCCGCTCCGATGAAGAGCGGGTGGCAGGCCATCATCAAGAATGGGACGGGACCGGACTTTCGCGAGTTCGTGATCATGTACCACGAAGTCGGAGATGAGGCTTTCAGGCCGTTGAATAAAAAGGGCGACTTTCTCCCGCAACGTGATCCGCTGACCGACGTGTACCGACCGGTGGCCCGCGCGCTGAATTACCGGAGCGAGCCGTTTGGTTTGGATAACATGCAGGCTCAGCACGAGTATTTCGGTTTCGAAGACGAGTCGCAGTCGTACAGCGCCTACACGTTCGGTGATCCGGCAACTACGGTGCCCCGGAGCTATCTGGGCGATCCGGCCAAGTTCCGCCTGGTCCATGGCGGCTCAGAGGTGTTTCACTCGCACCATCCGCACGGCGGGTCGATCCGTTGGCCACGCAGCCCCCGCGCCATCGATGAGATGCCGATGTAGCACGCGGCGAAAAACGGCCCGGTGAAGTACCCCGTCATTCGTGCGAAATCCGATCGTGTCGACGTGGAGGTGATCGGTCCTTCTGAGACGATGGATTTGGAAACCGAGTGCGGCTCGGGCTTGTGCCAACAACTGGCAGGGGATTTTCTCTTTCATTGCCATGTCGCCCATCACTACATTGCCGGGATGTGGGGCTACTGGCGGGTCTATAACACCCTGCAACAGGAAGGCTTCCATAACGATGTCATGCCAGATCTTAGGGAGCTACCGGATCGCAAAGGACGGATCCAACCCGGCGTGAGCTCCGATCAATTGGCAGGCCGGACCGTCGATTGGTTTGGAAAACAATTCGTCATTCTGGAAAAGGGCAAGACGGACTGGAAGGCGACGCCCCCGCGTGTGAGCGTGAAGGACTGGATCGCGATGCAGCTCCCGCCGCAAGGGAGACCCGGCCACACGGATGATGAGATGAAACAAACGGCCGCTTATGATTCGACGGTTCTGGACTGGACCTGGCAGGGCACCCGAGCCATGAGTGAGCGTGAGAATACGATGGCAAATCCGCGGTATCTATCCCTGACGCCGGGTGAGCGCCAGCCGATTCTCTTCGAGACTGCGACGGGAAAAGTCGCGTGGCCGCATCTCCGTCCGCATTTCGGCCGGCGGCCTCCGTTCTCGTTGAATCACAATCCGTCGCCTTGGTTGGAGATGATTCACCTTGACGCAGACGGCGAACCCAGTTCGTATCCGGCAAAGCCGGGCGAGAACGGGCGCTGGAGCCTCTGTCCTGAAAACGCCGGGCGAAAATCCTTCAATGTGCACTTTATTCAGACGCCGATGACGCTGGCTCACCAGATGGGAGAGGAGCCAGCGATCGTCGATAAGGGTGGATTGATCTACGTGCTGCACGAGGAAGAGGCGGCCGTCCGGAAGAGCGACCAGAAGTATCCGCTCGTGGTCCGCGCCAACATTTACGATTGCGTGGACTGGATGCTGACGAGCGAGTGGGAGGATGATGACTTCACGAATTTTCATGCATCCAAGGTCAACACCCACTGGCATTTCCTTCAATTCGACAATCAATCGTCGGACGGAGTCATTACCGGCTTCTCCTATGAGCAATCGGTGCGGCCGTTCACCATGCTGGAAAAGAAGGTGAACAAGGGACTGCCATTGCCCATGAACACGACCTTTACTAAACCGGCGAAGAAGGGCGCTCGCACGATTACGCTGAAGAATGCCGGGCTGTATCATCCCAATGTCGAGCTGCTGATAGGAGCGGACAATGTCGGCGGGAATGAGATCGGCCGGGTCAAGTCGATCAAAGACAACACGATCACCCTGTATCGGCCGCTCGCCCACGATCACCCCAAGAACGATATCGTGACCGTGGAATTTGTGCGGCAACGGTTCTGGGTGGACGCAGATGTCGGCACGGTCTTCTGGCACGATCATGCGCTCGGGCGTGTGACGTGGGGACACGGCGGTTTCGGGACCTTCATCGCGGAACCAGTGGGGTCCACCTATCATGACCCCAAGACCGGCAAGGAAATTCGAAGCGGTCCCATCGCCGACATCAGAACAGTCGAACCTGTCGGCTATGGGGTGAACGGCAGCTTCAGGGAACTGATGGTCCAGGTCCATGACAGCGTGCCGCATACAGTGAACATCGTGACCGAAGGGAATCCGCCGGGGCAGCCGATTGAGGTTGCTCTGGAGGCGGGCAAGACGATTTCCTTTATTATGCCGGACGTCATTCCCATGACACCGATGCCATTCTTGAATGGAGGGAGCCACACGACCGGAAGCGGCCTCAATTTCAGGGCCGAACCGATCGCAAGCCGGCTCAAAGCGAACGGGGATCATTCCCAGCTGTTCAGCAGCCTCGTACACGGAGATCCCTATACGCCGATGCTCCGGGCCTATGTCGGCGACACGATGGTCTTCAGGCTTCTCCAGACGATGGCAAACGAAACGATGGTCTGGACTGTATCGGGCCACACATTCCTGACCGAACGGTATGCGGGAGACGCCAATCGGAAGAACTCGATCCATATCGGAATTGCCGAGCGCTACGATTTAGTGGTCCCGCAGGCGGGTGGACCCCGGCTCCAATCGGGCGATTACATCCACTTCAACGGACGCTCCTCCAAGTTCTCGGAGGGAGCGTGGGGCATCCTCCGGGTGCTGGACAAGGAGACGGCGGATCTGCAGAAGCTGCCGGCCGGTTACTCCAGGCGAAACGAGATGCCTGCGCCGCGGCCCGTGTGCCCTGTGGATGCGCCGGTGAAGACGTTCAACGTGGTGGCGATCGATTATCCCACCATGAAGTTTAATCCAAAGGCCCCCGATTCGGTCGAGGTGGATTTCGAGCGGAAAATTCAGCATAGCAATCCCAATGCGAAGATTTATGTGCTGGAGGACGAGGTCACCAAAGTCGGGACGGGCTTCCAGCCGATGCCGTTGACCCTTCGCGGAAACGTAGGGGATTGCCTCAAGATCAATTTGAAGAACCACATGAAAGAGAGCCGAGCCTCCTTCTCGGCGATTTCTCTCGCCTTCGATCCCAAGGACTCGTTAGGGGCCAACGTTGGCAAGAACCCGGGGGACCAGACGATCGCTCCAGGCGAGAGCCGCACCTACACCTATTACGCGGATCCCTTTCTGGGTGAGATCGCCTCCCTGGTCTGGGATTGGGGTAACGTGATGACCAATCCGCGCAATGGTCTGTTCGGTGCAGTCATCATCGGTCCGAAAGGCACGCTCTATCGGGACCCGAAGACCGGTGCGGACCTTTCAACCAAGAACAGCTGGATGGCAGATATCATCATCGATAAGACGATTCCGGGGAACGAAGGACGGGCGAATTATCGCGACGTCGCCCTGTTCTTCCAGGACGAAGACAATATCATCGGAACCAGTTTCATGCCGTACATCCAGAACGTGGCCGGTTTGACAGGGGTGAACTACCGGTCGGAGCCGTATAAATATCGGGAGGCAATTGGCTGCACGTTGGGGAAGATTTTCCAGCCCTGTCGGGCCGATCAGCCCGAAGACCCGGTGACGCCGTTGATCGAGGCCCATGCCGGTGATCCGGTGCGCATCCACGTGTTCGGCGCGAGCAACGAGCAGAATCAAATGTTCAGTGTCGAGCAACATGAGTGGCCGATCGAGCCGTTCATGCGAGGGGCCGATCGCATCAGCGTGGTCGAGTTCTCGGGATCGGAAACCATCGATGCCTTTATCCCTGCAGCAGGTGGTGTCTACCGGATGGTGGGCGACTATGTGTGGGGCAATCAGCGCCTGCCCTACTCGCAATCCGGCCAGTGGGGATATTTACGAGTCTTACCGGCGGGCGATCAGCGGATTCTGCCGTTAGGAGGGGCCGCACTCGATCGCAAACAAGCCGAATCTGTGCCCTCGGTCCATGGGATGGGGACAGTATCGGTTTTGAAGTAGTCAGGCTGACCGACTCGTGCCT
>JBBRRM010000032.1:0-14061 GCA_038275915.1 Nitrospirales bacterium | reverse complement strand
GTCCTTGCCCGGCATGAGCAGGTCCGTGATTACGAGATCGGTGGGAGTCTGTCGAAACTGACGGAGTCCTTTCTGACCATTCGGCGCGTCAATGACATTGTACCCAGCCTCTTCCAGTCCCTGTCGAAGGAGGACACGAATCTGCTCGTCGTCGTCAATGATGAGAATAGAGGGATGTTTCACTTTTTTGATGTCTTGCAAGATATCGTGGCCGCTTCGCGAGCGATGGCAACACCCATCATACCGGGGTGTTCGTATAGACAAGCAGACGCATCAAACAGTCCCCCAGGAGATGCAGGGAGAATTCCTTTTCAACATACTCAGTCACTCCAAGCGCACGCACCTGCTGCTCTATCTCAGCAGTCCCGACTCCTGTCATCACGATCACCGGCTGACTGGGCTTGAGACTGCGGACTTGTCGCAAAACCGTCAGCCCATCCATCCCTGGCATTTTCAAATCAAGAATTATCACATCAGGCCACTCGCGGCCAAAGATCTCCAAGCCCTTCGGACCACTCTCAGCCAACAGCACATCGTACCCCTTCCGGCTAAGCATCGTGTAGAGGAGATCACGGATACCCTGCTCATCATCGATCACCAGAACCTTGGGCACGATACCTCCTACAATAAAAATGGAAGGCTAACTATACCGCGAGGTGGGCCTCTAGGAGACCTGGCGAACTAGCCAGCTCGGAAATACGTAAGCAGTGGTTGGTGTAGGAGCAGTCGAACTACGATCGTCCGCCAGCACTACTCGTTTCAGGCATGGTTCTCGTCAACACGCCAGGGGGGTCTCCTCCTAGCGCCACAGAAAGCTTCGCGGCGGTAAGACAAATCCAGGCGTTTGATTTTTGGCGGACAAGGAGAGAGCGCCGAGCGATGGATTTGCCGGGTTCATACCGCGCAGACACTTCGGTATTGGTATCACCAAACAACAGAAGGTTCTTCTCATGATGGCCCACATAATTCCTTCGATAGAAATCTATCCTGGCGAAGGTGGAGAACTAGGTGGAACCCATTGCGGAGTGAGGTAGGCGTAGTCACCGGAACGGTAGTTTTATCGTGATTCCGCGGCCCGACGACTAACTTCTGGTAACCAGATCCCTTGATCGTGCGTGCCATAGCGCGGTAGAGCCTCCCAGGGACCGGGATGAAATTCATTGTCATGCTGGAGAACGGATTCGGGGATATGCGGATCTGTCACGGCATGAAAACGAAACCCTTTATCCCCGTGATCGTCTGACATAGTGGCCTTTCTATGGTCGCAGACAACTCGCATGGTGCTAACTGAGGAATCACCTTCGGAATTCTTTCAGAACGTACCTTTCCATTCATCCCGAACACGAACCGTCTCACGGCGGCCAATCGCGAACACGCGGGCGCATGGCGGGCAGGTGTCCTCGAGCAAACGTAGATAGTCCAAGCCAAATCCATACTTTTTGCGGAAGGCATCCGCGGGAACCCATGAGGGCACACCGTCAGAGGGCCGCAATTCATCGAAGATATGGCCACAGCCAACGCAAAAGCGGGTGGGAAGAGGGATCATGCTTGGGCCTCCTTATGGGATGGGGAATGAGGGATGCGAGATGGTGCCCAGAAACACGCTCAGGGAGGACCTAGAGAATTTACTAGGTTCCCAGAGAATTTATATGTGAGGAGCTTCGGGTGATGGGCAACTGGCTCTACAGGTACCAGGTTGCCGCTTGGGAGGAAGTACCCTACATTGTGAATTGGAATTCGGAAGCGGTTCCAGGGGGCATATTGGCAGGGACAGAGAAATGATTTTTGGTGAACTTACGCAGGGACCCTAGGTCCGTCCTACCTCAGATACTTCTTGTTTAAGTACATCCATATGTCATTTACCCTAGAGCTCTACCAAGTAGTGTAACCCAACACTGATGTGTCGAAGGAAGAAGGCCTTGGATCCATGCCTCACTGATTGACGACAGTCCAATGAAGCACATTGAGGGCAGCTCACCTGACCACAATCAATATTCAGCAGCAACTATCCATCCTGTCTCACTTCATCGGCTTAAATTTAAAATCGCTTCTGCCGTTTCTTTCCCGCTTGCGAGCGCTCCTTCTACTGTGGACGAATTTTTCCCACTATGTAAAGCTTCTCCTGCAAAGAAAATTTGATTATGTACTGGTTCTGCCAGTTCTTTACGGGCTTCTTTGGTTTCGGGGGTTATATAACTATAGGCACCTTGAGCAAGAGGATCAGCGGGCCAGTTAATAATCTTCGAGCCAATTAGCTGAGTTTGTATTAAATCTTCACCAACTTTAAAAGTATCGGCAAGAGATTTGATTGCTAGTTCAAGCATCTCTTTGGGCGAACTATTTTTGAATTTTTCAGTCACCGTCCCTGGGAGCCAACCAGTAAGAACCGGGTACGATTCAGGATATTGAGTCCACCAAGTGGTAATTGTTCCGTTGCAAAGTAAAAACATCATCTTACTCAGATCCTGTCCGAGCGCATGCCTCCACCACTCATCTTTAAATCGAAGTAGGAATTTAATCACCTTCCCAAAACCGATTTGTGATGCAGCTGTCATCTTCTCGGGAATAGCCGGGTTATAGCGAATACGATGGAGCGTTGGCAGTGGAAGAGTCACGACAACTTTTTGAGCATCAAATCCGTATCCGCCAATGCAGCCGACATGTATGCCACTGCGGTCTGCTTGAATGGTCTCAACTTCCTGATTGAGACGTATCTCAACACCATTCTTTCGACATTCAGACTCTAAGAAATCAAGAAGTGCACCGTATCCTCCTTTAATCCTACCTTGCTGCCACTGGTCTCCGCCCAGCCATTCTTCGCGGAGTGCGCATGTGCTTATTCTGTGAGGATCTGCGGCATCGTATCCTTCAACCATTTTTCTTATCCAATCCCGGAGTCCAATATATTTGTCCTCTTTAAAGTTCCGCTCAAGAAATTGAGCAATTGAGATATCTTCTGTCAGTGCCAGGAGTTTTTCGTGGAGCCTACCTTTGTGAGCGAGAAACGCTGGATCATTCGTGGGCCCACCTATACTTTTTGCAAGTTGATTGCCGCGAAGGCTCCATACCTCTCCATCCATGGGAAGAAGCGTGAGGCCAGCCCGATGAAGAAGCGATTTGGTCACTCTAGCTTCACCATGAACAAATTCTGCACCGCCCTGCGCTTTGTAGCCAAATTCATCTATGGGAAGGGGCCAAATTCTGCCGCCAATTCTCCCTCGTGCTTCAAGAATGAGTGTTTCCTTTCCTGCTATTGCAAGTTCCAGTGCCGTCATAAGTCCAGACGCACCGGCTCCTACAATGATTATCTCTTTTTTCATTTCTCACTTCGGTTCAAAGCTAGTAATTTGACGGAGGCTGAGACGGCAAGAGAATGACCGCAAAATCGACACGTCGCGTCACTCACCTCTTCCATAGTATACGGACTCTGGCCAGATACTTTCACAGAACTATTTAAAGAGTGAATCGGTCCTGCCACTCGACGGGTATGAAGATTGACACGGACCACCAAGAACCATTCAAGGCACCAAAACAAGGCCAACGTGGTTGACCCGTGGAAACGACGCAAGCAGGATCCGTGAGGCATTTTTTTAGGGTGAAGAAAAACCTACGCGGAAAATGAACGCCTCGCTTGCAGTGTTCTAGCTATGGGAGCAACAAGAATTACGGGCTTCTCGGGCACCCGTTCATTCAGGTGGGGATTCCCGTCGCTTCTGTTTTATCACAAAGGATTCATTGCAGGGACTGCTACACCTAGGGAATCAGATAGTCCTACGTTGGGACATACAACCGGTACACTCGCCTATGGTCCTGTCCCCCCTCATTCGCTTCGGAACCTCCACCTGGGCTTACGAGGGCTGGAAAGGGCAGGTCTATGTACGGCAATATCTCCCACGAACCTTTACGCAGGAATGCCTGGGCGAATATTGTCAGTACCAGCATCGTGGAGAACCGTTATTTCGAATAGTCGGGAACGATTCCACCTTCTATCGCCCTCCCACGGCCAACCAGCTTCAGCGCTACATGAAGCAGATCCCCGAAGACTTTGAGATGTGTTTCAAGGTCTGGGAGAACATCACGATTGCCAGCTTTGCGAACCAAGCGCGCTATAAAGACCAGGGCGGGCAGCCCAATCCGCGGTTTCTCGATGCGACGCTCTTCGACGAGCTGGTGCTCACCCCCTACCGAGAGGCCCAGTTTGAGCCGCATACGGGCCCGTTCCTGTTCGAGTTTCAACGCCACGCAATGTTCTCACACAAGTTCTGTTTACGGCTGGATGAATTCTTCAGTCAACTCCCGAAGGACTTTCGCTATGCTGTGGAAATTCGCAATCCAGAACTACTCGGTCCCGTTTACCACCAAGTACTCCAAAATCACGGCATCGCGCACGTGTACAATCATTGGGTGTCCATGCCTGCCTTGGCCGAGCAGCATACACGTATCGGAGGGTTCACCGCTCCCTTCACGGTGCTCCGCCTCCTGACACCATTGAAGATGTCCTATGCCGCTGCGAAGAAACGAGCAGAACCCTACAACAAGATTGTTGGGGAGCTCCCGGACATGAGACGAGAAACGGTGGAACTCGTGAGAAAGGCCGTCGCCGAGAACCGGTGGGCCTATGTACTGGTCAATAATCGTACAGAGGGGAACGCGCCGCTCACTATTCAGGCGCTCACCGATCAATTAAGAGGGGCCGTGACACAAGTGCAGCAATCTTCAGCGTGAGGAGCAGCGAAGACCTACCCCGATTATTTATTCGCAACTGAAAGGGCTGTGCAAAGGTAATAAGAGGCAACGTGGACTCCTTGAAGCTTGCGGTTTCACAGCTGACTTTTCCGAGCCCGAAGACTGCTAAACCTCTTTCGCCGGCACAGCTTCAGAAGGCAATGAATCGCTTGATGTCCATGACCGAGTTAGGCCTGCCAAAGGCGATCTTAGAGTTTCTGAATTACCTCCATCATGCTCACACCTTCGTCAAGCCTAACAGCATAAGCACTTTCAGGCGCATCGGCCACCTAGGTAAGACAAGAGCAAGGCTGCCCATCATGACTGAGGCGCGTTGACACCTCCCCCCGGTCGGCCTTAGCCTTGGCGTCAAAAGACCGCTATGGATATACCCAAGCTCCAAACTTCCAAATCCACACTCCCTATTCGCCAGATCAATCGCCTGTTAGGAAATTTGGCCTTAGTGTTTGCCAGTGTGGCCTTGTTTCTTACCTTCTGCGAACTCGTGGTGTTCCGCCTGATATTCCTTCCCAGTGATGTTCCGCACAATGCGTTTATTGAAGGCGTCATCCGCTATGTGCCCGAACAGTCTGGCATTTGGCGAGTGAAAGACGAGATACACGCTCCCTTTGCCATCAATCGTCAGGGCTGGAACTCGGCGCACGCGGAGTATCGGCGAGCGCGCACGCCGGGAGTCGGTCGGATAGTAATTATCGGGGATTCCTACGTCGAGGCTTTACAGGTGCCAGTTGAGCTAAGCCTCGCAGAGCAGCTTGAGCGTCGGCTTGAGTCGGTGCCGACGGAGGTGTTCCGGCTGGGTATCAGCGGAGCTCCGCTCAGTCAGTATCTGCATATGCTCGAGCGCGAGGCGATCCATTATGCGCCGGATCTGGTTGTACTCGTCTTAGTCCACAATGACTTTAACGAGTCATTTCAATTTGCCAGTGGACGTATTACTTCAAGCTTTCTCAAGCTTCGCCTGGCGCAGGGCCGCGTGACGGAGGAAATATTGCCGACGCCGTACATGCCGGGTCCATGGGATTGGCTCAGGTTCAGCGCCACTTCGCGCTACTTGTACTATCGGCAGCAGGCGGCACCGATTGTGTCGAGGCTGTTGTCCCCCGCTCAGGCAGCCGCCGCTGATTATCAAGCCAACATTAATATCGATGAGGTGTTGCCGCACATGACCGACATCGAAGCGGCGATTGATTATTTGTTTGGGCGGCTTTCGGGTGTGGCGCGCGAGCAGAAGCTGCGGTTGTTGATCCTTATGAACGGCGATTTCGAGACGATTTATCAGGGATTGGGTAGGAGCGAAGTGATGACGCTTAACGACTTGGCCGCAACCATGGCGCTACGTCACCGGATCGCCTTTATCGATCTGTATCCGCGCTTTCAGCAGCACTGGCGCGACCACCATCTGCGTTTCAATTTTGAAGCAGATGCTCATTGGAACGAACTCGGGCATGACCTCGTTGCCGGTGTGATTGAGGAGTTCGTCAGGCATGGCAAATAACGTCAGGCGCTGACTGTAACTAGGACTCCCTGCAAAAATATGAAGGGCACTTGACGGGGATGATTTTCCCAGACGCATGCTCGAGACCGTGAAAGCTGTCGCCCGTCGAACCAGCCTGTGCCGCGGCGATACAGTAGGATGGGATATGGTTTTTACCGTTCGCTCCATAGCCACAAAGCCCTGCCTCGTGGGGCTGGGGGGCTCTTCTGCCAGGGAATGAAGGGCTAAGACCGAACACGGACAGAAACACGGACAAATGAGCCGTGAGAGTGGAAGAACCAAGCACCCGGTGAAATGGAAGTGATTGAAAAGTGGTGGTTGCGGGGGAGCGGTTAGGGCGTTATTTAACCCCAAAAACACTGAGGATTTCGCTGCGCTGAAGGCAGGCGCTTCGGTGGTCCTGGAGGAATGGTCTACTGGATTTGGGAGGCTGACCATCCTGCGTGCTAGGTAAACGGTCACCAGGCACTACGGTCTCGCATCCAGAGGATAGTGCGTTATCAAGCGATTGAAACCTGTGTCGAATTGTGACGTTTCTCTCCTTGCTCGAAGTCATCATCACTGTAGCGGATCAAAGCCATCCGTAAACAGGACAGTTTGTCTCGGCCTAGACATTTAATCCTGCCGATTCTCCGCATCTGTCTTCGTCAAGGATTCGATCTTAGTCTCACTGCTAAGCCGTCGAACCAATGCAACTAATTGGAACATATGGGAAGCCCGGTATTCAGAAGGGAAACATTAAGAGAACATTCGCAGTTTTTAATCTTCGGCATCGTCTTTGCGATAACACCAACCATCTTTTCCGAACTGACGAGGTCGGCAGACCCATGCATTTATTTTGACCAAGAAGGAGAGCCCCTATGTCTCAATTAGCGGTACAAACTCCCTGGTCTCCGATGCTGGGCGATGGGGTGGCCGCGACAGAGCACAACGCACGCAACCTGCACTTCGTGGACCGGGTGACGGCCCAAGAGCGTATGCACGACTTCCATCAGATGCCGCACCTCGCCAAGGAGGACGCGATGATTGAGGTAATGGCTTGGATTGTGGTACTCGGCCTGTTGTGCACGGGGGTCCAGCTGGCGGGCGCGCTATGAGCGAGCGTGGGTCCACTGCAGGCGAAGAACGCGTCCCTTTGCATTGGCCTACGTTTACAGGGGCGCTGAAGCCGTTGTTTGAAAGGGAGCAGGTCCGTGTCTGGGTGGAATATTGGAATACTCTTACTCATGAGGTCAAGGACTGGTTTGCAAACAAGAATGTCCTCGTCTGGGTCGAAATAAATGCGCTCCCGAGGGACCTTGCCCCCGGCAAACTCTATGTACTCGGGGCGGAGGAATCATTACGGGCGATCGCGATGCAGTGCCCCTGTGGATGTGGAGGGAGCATCCATCTCAATCTGCTCCCGCATGCGCGGCCAAGCTGCGAAATAACCCATCATTCGGACGGAACGGTGAGTCTCCACCCGACAATTCGAAGCCAGAGTGGTTGTGGTAGTCATTTTTTTGTGAGGCGAAGCCGCGTATTTTGGTGGAATTGTGAGGCCGTAGGTCCTCGCACCTGCGCTGACACAGCCGCAGGATTGTTGCAGAGGTCCTCACGGCTGTCGGAGCAGTCTCCTGTACTTTCGAGTGTTTCCCGTTCTCCTCGATCGGCCGCCTGATGGGAACTCGTCAGTACACGTCAGATCCAAATCATCGGGTGAGTCTCGCTCACCCACAATTGCAGCAGAACGAGGCCAGCGCGACAAGGTCAACTTAGTGCTTCCTTGGGATGTGCATGAGGCGATGGCGTTCTGCTTTGAAAAACTTTCCTTCTCCCACTTTTGCCGTACAGTTTGCAGCATGAATCCCACCCGCGTTGTCCAGCCCGTCCCATACTCCGGCCACAATAATTCCACTATCCGCTAAGTTCGGACTCCCGTCTTCGTGAACCGTGCAGACGTGAGCTCCTGATTTGAAATCAGGGGACCCTGCTTCGCCTGTCTCACTCACCCGATGCGTTACCATGAGAGGCATTTCCCTCTTTTCGTTCGCTCGACGAGCGAGTAGGTGTCGAGGTGCCAATTCTGTCCGCCTGGTTCACCGAACTGGCGGCGATGCCCTCTTACGTGAGAGCTCGATGCGACCGATGCCGCGCGATCACATAGTGAAGCTGGCGCTGGTCCTGTGCAGTCATTTTGATGAACTCGACACCAAACTGAGACCCCTTCGCCCACCGCACCGCTGCCAATGCCACGGAACAGACCGATGTGTAACCGAGAAGCAACATTCTTAGCTGCAGGTAGTCTCCCTTTTTTGTGACCAGGGGGCTCTCAATCAAACAACCCGGCACTGTGAGATCGAGAATGCGCCCCTCGCTGGCATGCGAGGAGAGGGTGATGATGACCGGAAAGTTGGCCTGAATACGTGTGCGGTACCGAGGTGTCATTACGCCTCCTTCAGCAGTTTACCCTCATAGGTGCCGCTGTCACTCTGCTCCGTTTTTGGGCCTTTGCATTGTGCCGTTTCACAAGCGAGATGTGGTGCACCGTTGGCGTGACCTCATGCGGTAACGCTCCATGGTCAGGAGATGACCGCAGGTGGTGCAGATGTATGCGCCGGTGATGACTCCTGAAAATGAACGCTCTGGGCTCAGTTCTGGATGCAGACATTCGAGCGTCCCCTTCCGTTTCCAGGTTTCTCGCAGCCAGAGCCCTTCGGTATCTTTCATGACGCCTCTTTCCCTCCCTCGTGATGAAGCATGGTACCCTTATTAACGCCCATTTCCGATTGTTCAACTGGCCCAGAAACGTCACCAAACTCGATGCACTTCGTGAGTTGCTGGTGTAATTCCTCCAGCATTTTAAGGAGTGCAATCTCTTCGTCTCTGTATTCCATTGCCTTACACCTGCTGCAAAAGAACTCATGTCCCTCACTCGTGAACAACTACCTTTATGGCCTCGAGGCGATATATCTCACACGCCGGTCATGGCATCCCTCGAATGGTGATGCCCATGATGCTGCACTAGGTTTCGATCGCGGAGGGATTCTCCGAGAAGCAGACCGCACGACAGCCTGCGCACACGTTGCCAAATTTTAAAGAGTTCGAGTGCGATGTTCTGCGTGGTTGGCCGTGAAGAGGTCAGTCGAGTCTTGGCCGGATTGATCGCGGGACCTTGCGCGCGGAAGGCAGTAATCGTGGCGATGGGTGTCGCATACCGAAGTTCAACATGGCTCGATCTGACGACGCCGCTGAACGTCAGCAGTTGCATGGCGGTTCGTGTCTGTTGCGTGCGCTGTTTGCGCATTTGCATGCCATGGATCAGGGCAGAAAGGATGTCCATCGTGTCTTCCTCCTCGTAATGAAGATGAGGGATGACTTTCACATCCAGAACATCTAACCAAAGTCCTGGTTAAGGGCGCGAGGACGTTGGCACTGCACTCAACGGGCGAAGAGGTCGCCGGCTTGTACAGGTGTATCCCCGCGAAACACGAGCTCATACTTGTAACCTTCGCAGAAGGGACAGGCTTTGCCGTCCAATGTCCGACGGATGGTCCCGATCTTTCCGAGCTGTTTGTGCATCGGTCTCTCCTTCACGCTATGAGATTCTGCGGCCTGCTGTTGAGCATATAGTGAGGCACGGACAGATTATTAAGAATACCGAAGAGGTAGTGGGTGGGAACCCGACTAATGGGGGGTGGACAAGAGTTAGTCGGTACGATGGATATGAAAGGTGAACTCAGTGAAGATTAACTGTCTATGAGCGACCGCTTAGCCGTTCCCGATCACCCTCTGCAGCCGCACTTGGTGGTCGGGTTCTATGCGAATGAATTCGACCCCAAGGTCGCGATCTCTTAACCATCGTTGCTGGGCCAGATCCACCATGAGTAGTTCCGGCTGTGTATTGAGGCGGATCTCGACCCGAAAATACTGCAATACCGGAGGGGCGGTGACACAGCGAATCCGGCATCCTGCTGGGGAAAGATCGAGGACGGTGCCGGTCTGCTCAATCGTTCCATTGCCGAACGACGCGGGGAAATAGACGGGTATCCGTGGGTGCTTGCGCCCATCAGTGGCGCCCGACCGGGCCACCATGTCCGCGGGGCCAGGATGTCCCGCGAGCACCTCCTGGATCGCATCTAGCAATGTCTGGGAGCCGAACGGTTTTACAAGCACGCGGTTGGCCCCGAGCGAAAGGGCGGCCGCACTCAAGTCGCATAGACCCCTTTGTTCCCCCTCACTCATCATAATGATCTTGGGTCTGATGAGCAGGTTTTGCATCTCGAGCAGGACTTCAATGCCGTCTTTATTCGGCATATAAATATCGGTCAGGATGATGTCCGTCCGCTCCCGACGCTAGAGCGCCATGCCTTCACGGCCGTCCGGTGCCTCGAGGACCCTATGACCGGCCTGTTCTAAAATGGTACGCAGGGCACATCGGAGCGATTGTTCATCATCCAGGACGAGAATCCGTAACAGGGCAACCTCCGAAACTTCAGACACAACATGGCGAGGTTAATAGTATCCCGGAGCGGCGTGCTGTGAGACCTGGCGGGTTAGCCAGCTCGGTGTTACGTAGGACTTGGGTCTGGAATAATGGGAAGAGTGGAGAAGACATTAGGCTCGTGTTTGGGCCACCGCTATGCCACAGACAATGCAAATATAGTTGCCAGTCAAATACCTGTTGTCACTCCGTTCCAGTTCCAGGGTGAGATGCTCACAGGGTTGTGGGTTCACGCGTTCATTCCACTTCATGCGTAATTCAGCCGCTTGCGTCGCCGTCATCAGCTTCCCCCTCGAACTAGTCTAAGCACAGGTCTGTCGCGTGGCGGATTACATCGGATATGTATGAGCGAAAGGCTTTTGAACGAGGGGGATATTACGCGAGCGCGGAAACCGTGTCTCGTAGGTTAAGGCTTACATTCACGGATTCCGACCACAAGGACCAAATCTGAGGCGAGGAAATAAGGGAATGCCCGTGAAGCATGCATGATGAAATAGGCTCAGTCGGTGAAGCCTTCTTCCGCCGCATAGCAAATGAGGTCCACCAGAGAGCGCGCCTTCAATTTGACGGCTAATCGTGCGCGATAGGTACTCACGGTGTTTTCATGAATACCGAGCCGATGGGCGATTTCCTTGCGTGGCATCCCTTTGGTCAAGAACGAGAGGACCTGCACTTCACGGTCTGACAGGATTGTCTTTTGACACGTAGGCTTTGGCCCCTGCTCGTAACGCTCGGGCTGCATATTGATCCTCCGCGTATAGACTGAAAACCACGATAGGAACACGGTTACCGGTCTCCTTGACGGCTTTCAGTATGTCGAGACCATTTCTGTCAGGCAGATTCATATCGAGTACCACGAAGACCCAATTAGCGCCGCAAATCCGATTCACCACCGAGGTCTTGCCATCGCATTCGGTGACGCGGATATCGGGAAACTCCTTTTCTAGCAATCCTTTAATGGCCGCCCGTACAACGGGATGGTCGTCAACGATTAACGCGTCTTTCATTTAAATTCTTTGGCGGGTTACCGCGCAGATCGAAATCTGTGAAATCTTCCTGGCCTATGTAGGTGTGAGCATTCAGAGTGATATGGTTCCGTTCGGCAAACGCCTGGGCGTCTGTAGCGGTAGAGAACTTGGCCGCTTTGGATCTGATCCTTGTGGCCTGTCTGCAGGCTGCATCAGTGATATAGTGCGTGCCGAGTTTCTTATGTTGCTGCGTGCCGGAAAAGATCACGAACAGCCTCTGTTTTTTCTGTACGATCCCTTTCCCCATGACGGTCATCCTGCGGGCTGCACGGGCCAGAGTTCTCTCAGCCGCTTGTTAATCCTCTTAGCGTAGTCGGCCTCGTCCCCATTACTCCCTAATGGGCGAATGTTCTCGGTCGGGGGGAAAAGGACGCCGAGCGGTGTTCCTCCACAGCTCCCTGAAAACCATCCACCACAGGGCAGGACCCCCCATCCTTCCCTGTGCTTCCAGTCGGCCACATCGAGGCATTGAGTACAGGGGTTCATTTGAGAGCCTCGATCAGTCTTCTTTGTTCGTCGTGCAGCAGTTTGCGGCATGGTCACACCTTCCTCATGGTCGAATCATAAAATTATAAATAGTGCGCGTAGGCCCGATTGGTTCCGCCGAAAGTTGCACATGATAGCAAAGTAGAAGCGTGTGTCTGTAGGCGAACGCTTACGGACCCCTTAGGTCTCTTTGGAATTATTCGGGAGGAGCTCCCGACATGTTGGCAACCTTCATGCGGGAAGGCACGACTGCTTTGGCGGACTTGGTGGCGCCGCATGCCAGTTCAAGATTACCCAGCGCAAGCGCGCCTGCTGGGCGGGCTCCAACCGGATGAACTCGACACCGAGGTCGCCGTTTCTCGCCCAACGCCTCACGGCGAGATCCACCTCGAGCGTCTCCTGGAGCTCAATGAGCCGAATCTGCACCTGAAAAAATTGCAAGGCTGATGAGGCCCCAGGACAGCGAATCCGGCAGCCTTCCGGGGAAATGTCGAGGACTATTCCCGTCTGCTCAATCGTCCCGTCGCCGAATGACGCGGGGAAATACACCGGTAATCGGGTGTACTTCCGCTGCTCTACCGGATTCGAGGGCAGCACGACCTCCGCGGGTTTCGCCATGTTGGCGAGCACTTCCTGGATCACAGACAGCAGTTTCAGACGATCGAATGGTTTCAGAAGCACCTGGTCGGCTCCCAGCGACAGAGCCGACGCACTCCAGTCAAACACTTCTTTCTGCCTCCCGCCGCTCATACAGATGATCTTCGCGTGCGAGTCGGATTTTCTTACTTCCCGGATGACTTCAATACCGTCTGTGCCCGGCATGTAGAGATCGGTCACCACGACGTCCATCCGCTCCCTACGCGAGAGGGTCAGTCCCTCGCGGCCGCCCGACGCTTCGAAGACCGTGTGACCCGCCTCCTCGAGGACGCGCCGGAGCATGCTTCGGATCGAGACTTCATCGTCAATGATGAGAATTCGCGACATGTGCCCTCCCTCACAACCTACGCTAATAGAGCTCAACGGAATAAGACGCGCAATGTAAGGATAGCAGGGGGATGAAATCTGTCTGTAGGCGAAGTCTTACAGCGAGACTGTCAGAGAGGTCTGACAGTCTCGCGTGGGCTATGACGATGGCCGTAACGAATTGAAAACAGATGGCTTAATGGTCTTATCTTAGCAACTTTTCTTATGATATGCCGGCTGCCCTCACTCTTCTCATTGCCCGGGAGAAACACCCTGGACAGTAGGTGTGAGTAAGAAGGCAATTGGACGGATTCACTCCATGCATGTTCCAAAACATCTGTGTGGTGACCCAGCGCCGACGATCACGGAAACAGCCTTTCTCGTCACGAATGCGTCTGCAGACGCAACAGATGGGGAGGAACAATTTCTCATCAAGGCGCTGGCATGGGGGAATCGTCCGAGAGGCGCAATCTGTTGTGCTACTCATTTACATCCCATCTTCATGCAACTCCGGTTATCGTTGGTGCTTTCGGGAACGCGTACGTCTCGAGGTGCCAATTTAGTCCGCCCGGGTTACTGAACTGCGGGCGGGCCCCCGCCTTCTGTGAGGCCTGATTGACTCGGTGCGCGGCCATGACGCGTTTGAGTTGGCATTGGTCGTTCTCATCCATCTTGAGAAACTCGACGCCGAATTGAAACCCCTTGGTCCAGCGTACGGTTGCCAGCCTTACTTGGAACGACGATTTGACACCGGTCAGTACCAGCTTGAGTTGCAAGGAGTCTCCCTTGTTGATGGAGAGGGGACTCTCAATGAGGCACCCTGGGACCGTGAGATCAAGAAGGCGTCCCTCGCTGACGTG
>JBBRRM010000031.1:0-14427 GCA_038275915.1 Nitrospirales bacterium | reverse complement strand
CTCGCTCCAGGAACAGACGCTTGTCCAGTTCTTGCCACAGATCATCGCCTATGTAAGTTTCAGCCTCTGGGCCATGCTCAACCAAACCATTGCCCCTCGAATGGGTCTGTGCCCCTACGGCCTCCGAGCCGGTCTACGCTGGGGATTGCTCACCGGCCTGCTGCTCGGCGGTTTCAACACTTTGATCATGCTCAGGGTAGTTCCCCACATGGGCTATGACATTACGTTCCTGAAGGCCACGCCGCACGCCCAGTTGCCGGTCATTCTCATGATTCCCTGGTTCATCTGCGGGATTGCGCTCTTTGTTGAAGTCAACTTTCGCGGTTTTATCCTGGGACGGTTGCTTGAGTGGGGAAGGCAACTGCTCGGGCCTGCGTTCTCCCCATTGGCAGGAACAATCGCCGTGGGGATCAGCGCGATCACGTTTGCATTCGACCCCTTCATGGTGAATACTTTTCAGTACCTTCATTGGATCGCGCTATGGGATGGTCTCATCTGGGGAATCATCTGGTTAAAGACCAAAAACCTGTATGCCACGATCGTCGCCCACGCCGTGGAAGTGCTGGTAATGTATTGCGCCCTCCGTTCTAGCCTGATGCCGTGAGAGAGCCATGAACCCTTCCTTCTCAAGCTTTCTGGTAAATGACGTCTTCGGGGACCCCGGAGTCTACGTGGAGGTCCGCTGGTCGAAGCGTGCGCTGCTATTTGACCTGGGCCACAATGACGGGCTGGGAGCGACGAGGCTCTTGCGTGCCAACGACATATTCATTTCCCACACGCATGTGGACCACTTCATCGGCTTCGATTCAGTCCTGCGAGTGGCGTTGGGGCGAGGCAAAACCGTCAGACTATTCGGCCCTCCAGGACTCATCAACAATGTGCAAGGGAAATTGCAGGGCTACACCTGGAATCTGGTTGATGGCTATCCCTTGATTCTCGACGTCCGGGAGTTTCACCCCCAGGAAATCCGGCGGGCACTGTTCCGCGCAACCGACGGATTCCGCCGGGATGAACAACCCTCGCTCCCTCTCATGCCGGAACACACCACAGGTCAGTTCACAGTTCTCAACGATCCCATGTTCACCATCAACGCGGTCTCCTTGAACCATCGTATTCCCTCATTTGCTTATTCCCTGGAGGAGCCGTTTCACATCGTTGTGAACAAGCAGAAGCTCCACGAGGCAGACCTGCCGGTCGGTTCCTGGCTCAAGGATGTGAAACAGCACATCTGGCAGGGTCGGCCTGACGAGTTCCGCTTCACCGCCACACTGTATGACGAGCACCACCGCGAGGAGCGGGAGCTGATATTGGGAGAAATCAAGGAACGATTCTGTACCATCTCACGCGGGCAAAAGATCGTCTACGTCGTCGATGCTCGATTCGATGAAGAGAATGAAGCGAAAATCATTGCCCTTGCTCGCGGCGCAGACGTGTTCTACTGCGAATCACCGTTTCTGGACGTTGATGCTGAGAAAGCTCGCAGCCGCTATCATCTGACTGCCAGGCAGGCCGGGATCATGGCACACCGCGCCCAGGTGCGCGACTTGGTGGTTTTTCACTTCTCACCCCGGTATACCGGCCAGGGTGAGGCCTTAGGGCGCGAGGCGATGGAAGCTTTTCAAGGAATTTGAGGAGAATGCAACGTGAATGATATCGTGAAATATGCCATATATTTTCTGTTGGGCGGCACCATCGTCAGTGTCTCCACTTACCTCGGATCCCAAGGTCGTTCATTTCTCGCCGCCTTTGCGAGCACATTTCCGGCCATCACGGGGGTGACGTTCATCTTGATTTATCTCAACGGTGGCAGCGAGTCATTGGTGGGCTATGCGAAACAGCTATTGTGGTTTGTACCGCCCTGGATCGTGTATGTCATCACCATGATTTATGGCGTTCCACGCATCGGGTTCTGGCCGGCCATGGCCCTGTCCATGACTCTGTACTTCGGCTGTATCGGGCTACTCAGGATTGCAATCAAATAGCCTCCCTCCACATGGAATTCCACGAGCCTGCGCAACTGTACGGAGCTCCGCTCCGGAGATTCGATTCGTTGTAAGCGCTGTCGCGGGCTAGGCCAGTTGACTAAAATGTAACCGATTCATCTCGCTCATCGCTGATATCAATCGGTCGATTGCGGAGGTGACACACTGACTCGCTTCGTGCGAGGGCCCTTTGCCACCGGCCCAAATATCGGGAGGATGCTCCATTTCACATACATTCTGACAAAACCGAGTAATGGACTGTTTCCAATAGGTCGGGTCGGCGGCTTCGTCGAGAAAATGTTCCCGATCCTTCGTGAAGGGGGCATCGAACTGCTTGGCTCGCATCTGCCACATCTGCTCCATCGCCCTTTGTCGTTCCTGGCTGAATTGAAGTCCCGTGGCTTTCTCGTTCAATGCGGCAAAGAGGCCCCCAATCACCCGTTCGACATGCGACTCGGGAAATGCGCCGACGCAGGCTTGCACGACGAGGTATTTGTGAAAAATAAAGACCTCGGCGCTGATGCGGGCCTCGCTGGTCGAGGGATCGTAAGCCCGGGCCAGTTCTTTCATGGCATCGGCGGAGGCACCTTCGAGACTCGCGCCCAGCAACCCCGCGAGTTGACGTCCGAGTCCCAGATAATCCACTGGAGTAGCAGCGTGGGTCATGATGCTTCCTGTGAGTAAAGCCCTCGCCGAGCGTAATTGAGGTACAAAAAAATTGCCAGGAAATAGTCAGACGGCACCGAGGACACGACGATCCTCTCGGCTTCCCCCTCGATCCGTCTTGAACCTCTGCAGCTGGGTTGTTACGATGACGTTTCCTCCTATCCTCGCAACCAATCTATGGCAAGCATACGACAGCCCTCCGTTCCTTCCCGCGATCTGATCGTCGAAGGAGCACGGCAAAACAATCTCAAGAACATCTCCTTGCACATCCCCCATGACCAGGTCACGGCCATCACGGGCGTATCGGGATCCGGGAAATCCTCTCTCGCGTTCGACACGTTGTTCGCCGAAGGTCAATGGCGCTATGTAGAGTCACTCTCCACCTATGCCCGCATGTTTCTCGATAAGGTCAATCGGCCCGACGTCGATCGGCTGATCAACGTCCGCCCCGCCATTGCCATCGAGCAGAAGAACCCTATCCGCACGGCGCGCTCGACGGTTGGGACGACGACCGAAATTGCCGACCTCTTGCGACTCCTCTTCGCCAAAGTAGGCCATCCCGTCTGCCCCGACTGCGCCATCGAGGCGCGCAGCTTTCACCCCGGCAGTGTCGTCGGCGATCTCCTCAGCCATTGCGCCGGCGCACGAGCGATGATTCTCTTTCCGGTCAAAACACCGGCGCCGAAACAAGATCAGGTCTTTCTCCAATCGCTGCTGATGCGCGGATTCAGTAGGGTGCAGTGCGGTGAGGAGATCCTCGACCTCCACGAAATCCACACCCTTCCCGAAACCAGACCAGACCATTTTGCGGTAGTTCTCGATCGGCTTGTGATCCGCGAAGACAACCGATCCCGCCTCGTCGAAGCAATCGAAGCCGCGTTTCGCGAGGGTGAGGGACTCTGCCGCGTGGTGGTCATCGACCATGGTTCCCGAACTTACAGTACGGACTTTCGCTGCCAACAATGTGGGCGAACATTCGAACCGATTCGTCCGGTCGTCTTTTTTTTCAACCATCCACTCGGGGCCTGCCCTGAGTGCAAAGGGTTCGGCAATATTCTCCGTTACGATCCTGACCTGGTCATTCCCGACCACAGTAAGTCATTGGCCCAAGGCACGATTGAACCCTGGAGCAAACCCAGCGGCGATTGGTGGCAGAAGCAAATGTTGCTCTCCATGAAGCGTCGTGGCGTCGACCTCACCACCCCCTACAAGGACTTGCCGTCAAATATCCAGCAGATGCTCTGGCAGGGAGAAGGCAAGATGGAGGGCGTGCAGCAATTCTTTGAATACCTGGAGGGGAAGCGCTACAAGTTGCACGTACGCGTCATGCTCAGCCGCTACCGGACACCGGTCTCCTGCCCCGTCTGTGATGGGTCTCGACTGAGACCGGACGCGCGCTACGTGAAGATCGCGGGCACAGATATTCACGAGCTTTCTGCCCTCACGATCGAGGAGACTGCCGCTTGGATCGCAACCCTCACCCTCTCTCCCTATGAAGAGCAGATTGCCCGCGACATTCTCCGACAATTGGCGGCCAAGCTTGGCTTTCTCCTGCGCGTAGGCCTCAGTTATCTGACGCTCTCCCGTCAAACCCGTACGCTCTCGGGAGGAGAGGCTCAGCGCGCGGCTTTGGCCAATCAGCTTGGTGCACGCCTGATGGGCACGCTCTACGTGCTCGACGAACCGACGATCGGTCTCCATCCGCGTGACACCGCCACGCTCGCCGGGATCCTGCGAGAACTGGCAGTCCAGGGGAATACGGTGGTCGTCGTCGAACATGATCGCCAGATGATGCTGGCAGCAGACTATCTTGTCGAGTTAGGCCCCTTGTCCGGCGAGAAAGGCGGCGAGGTAATTTGCGCAGCGCCACAAAAGGAATTCATTGCAGACCGCAGATCGATCACGGCGCGCTACCTGCGTGGAGAAGACGAGATTTCTACTCCACGATCTCGGCGAAGAGGAAATGGAAAATTTCTTGTCATCGCAGGAGCTTGCGAGCATAACCTCAAGGATCTATTCATTAGAATTCCGCTCGGCATGTTGATCGGCGTGACTGGCGTCTCCGGGTCCGGCAAGAGCACGCTGGTCGAAGACACGCTCTACCGAGCCGTCGCTCGTGCCTTTCGGGTCGAGTCACTGCCGATGGGCAAGTTTCGAGCGATTAAGGGGATTGAACATCTGACCGGCATCAGGCTCATCAATCAAGAACCGATCGGCCGCACGCCTCGCTCGAACCCAATCACCTACCTGAAAGCGTTTGATGAGGTTCGCTCCCTCTTCGCCTCTGAGCGCGATGCTCTCCGGTACGGACTCACACCTGGCCATTTCTCCTTCAATACCAAAGGCGGCCGGTGCGAACGGTGCGAAGGAAGCGGCGTCGAGAAACTCGAGATGTACTTCTTTGAAGATATCTATGCCACGTGCGAAGCCTGCGACGGGAAGCGATTCAAACCTAACGTCCTCTCCATTCGCTATCGCGGCAAATCGATTCATGATGTGTTGCAGATGACGGTTGAAGAGGCGCTGGGATTTTTTAGCGGCTCGCCCAAGATCACTGAAAAACTTCGCATGCTTTCATCTATCGGACTCGGCTATCTGCGGCTCGGCCAATCCGCAACGACGCTCTCGGGCGGCGAGGCCCAGCGGTTGAAAATCGCCGCCGAACTCAAAGACTCCTCCGCGAAGCATGTGCTCTACATCATGGACGAACCAACCACCGGGCTGCACGTCGAAGACATTAAGAAGCTTCTGGCGATGCTGCAGAAGCTGGTGGACGGCGGGAATACGGTCGTGGTGGTGGAACACAACCTCGATGTGATCAAGTCAGCCGATTGGCTTATCGACCTAGGGCCGGAAGGAGGAGCGGCTGGTGGATATATCGTGGCGGAAGGACGGCCGGAACAGGTAGCCAAGGTGACGGCTTCTCATACCGGACAATTTCTCGTGCCCCTGCTCGCAGATGAACAGGGGGCCCAGCGCCTATAGCCCTGGCCGCTTCTCGGCTCTCAGAGATATCTCCATGGGTTGATCGACGCGACGCACATCTAGCCGGAGAATCTGTCCCGCCTCAACCTGACACAGTCGTTTCGCTTCCCGATCTGAAGTCACGCTCGATAAGGCTGCGCCGTTACAGGCCACGACTTTATCGCCCACCTTGAGGCCGGCTTTGTCAGCAGGACGGCCTCCGCGAAGTTCTCTCACGAGGTAATATCGAGCGCCCGCTATCTCCTGCAGCTCCCAATTCACGCCGATCTGACCGGACCCGAGCAACCCCGTTTGCGATCCGAATCGGGCCAGAATGCGATGTGCAATGACGCGGGCCAAACCCTCTGGATCATCGGCCGTGGCGTCAGAACCATATCCTTCCCCGTTGAATAACACCAAACCGCTCTCGACATCGATCATTCGTAACGCCAACGACACCCGGCTGACCTGATCTCCCTCTGTACGCTCCCACTGTTGCACTTCGCCCACCACGATGGCATGCGCTCCTACAAGTTTCCCGACTTTCAGCACCTCCGCCTCGTCGGCGTGCTTCAACTGAATGACCTGTTCCTTGAATACCTCGTCGAGCTTGGCTCGCTCGACCATATTGACGTCCAAGTCCAACAGCAAGGTTGTCACAATCCCTGCGACACGCGAGCCGGAGCCTTGTGCGATTGCCGCATCGACAAACGGCATCACGGCCATCGTACGATAGCGATCAATCGTGTCTCGATTGATCGGACCGATGCCGGTGACGACCGGCTCAGGACGTCCAAGCATCCCGCCGGACCCCAGGGCGGCAGTGCCGGACGAGGCACAGGCGCGACGCCGTTGCAGAATCGCCGCCGGGGCTCCCCAGGCACAGAGTTCCTCGTTTACCAGCACGACGTGGTAGGGATATTCTCGTTGATGGTCCGCGGCGATATTCGTGAAGGGGTAGAAAATGCAGCCGCCAATCCAGATCGAGATCGGGCAGAGAGCCAGCTCATACAGCCATTGCTTGCGTGCCGTGAGGGAATATTCCCAGACCAGGAGTCGACCATCGTCGCGCAACACACGGTCCGGCCGGCCAACCTGATCGATTACCTCAGCTTTCGTCATCGGGACGGCAAGCCGGTCCAGCTTGGATTCCGACTTCACCACGGTATACAGCACGCCACAGCCGGAACAGACACTCAGGAGAAGCGCCAGCCCTATCCGACAGCCAATCCGTTTGAGCACCATACCAGCGCCACTCCAGGGAGCCTACCCGCAAGCAGGAAGCAGGTTAACACCCGCACAAGTAGGCTGCAATGGAATGGGTGAGGACCCGGCTTGAGGCAAATACGTTATGAGAAAACTGGAGGGCACTCACTGAATCCAAACCGCGAACAGCTCCCAGAAAGCGCCACCTCACGCAGGATGCTCAAAAAGACTGTTCAGCAAGGCCGCAGACGATGAAGCACCGCAGGCATAACCTCTGTGCTACGTTGAGGATGCTTTCGAGGCGAGAATGCTGCTGGCTGGCTTTTTCAGCATCCTGCTAATTTAAGGAGGGGTCGAAGGGCATATCTGCATAATGGCGATAGTCGTCACCCAGGGCGCTCACGATATCCGGCCAGATACGTGTGGGATCCTTGTCGAACACCACGCTGGGATCTGCGGGAAGGGTAATCCAGGAACCAGTCTGCATTTCGGACTCAAGTTGCCCGGGGCCCCAGCCGGAATACCCAATATAGGCACGAAACGCTTCGCGCCCTGCATTCGTAGTCAAAATACGATCCACGAGCTCTGTATCTCCCCCGAGACAGATTCCATCGAACACATGATGGGAATTCTCAGGCAATTGATCCAAGCGATAGAGCATCATGACTTGGTTCGTTTGTACCGGCCCTCCGGAAAAGAGGACATGCCGTTGACCTTCGAGGACCGGTACTTGAGGTAACGCCTCCGAGACCGACATGGCTGTCGGCCGATTGACGACGACACCCAGCGCGCCTTCGGCTCCGTGCTCGCAGAGCAATACGACGGTCTGCCGAAAGTTCGGATCGCGCAAGGAAGGCGCCGCGATGAGGAAGATGCCTTTCCCGAGTGGAGCTTTCATACTGATGATCCTACCGCGCTGACCTGTGGCGTGCAAGTCATGCCAGAGAATGGGATGCGGCTATCGATAGAGGGATTCGCGCCGATCGCGGAGCAAATCGTTATAGGGAGTGAGCGCTTTGTTACGTGCCTCGGCAGGATCGACCTCGAGGATACAGAGTTCCTCCTTGTCCCGTGGCGCGCGATGCAGAATTGCCCCGCGTGGAGAGACGACTTCGCTGTTTCCGATAAAGGTCAGCGGATCTTTTCCGCCTCGGGCCTCCGTCCCTATGCGATTACAGGTGACGGCGAACACTCGATTTTCCAGGCACCGAATCGGCATAGAGTCCGGACAATCCGGCAACACGAGGTTCGAGGGGTGACAGATGATCTCTGCTCCCTTGAGTGCCAACGTTCGGGCGGCCTCCGGATAGTACCAGTCGAAACAAATCATCATACCGATCTTGGCCGGTCCGATATCCCACACCTGAAATCCTGTGTCGCCGGGCGTAAAGAACAGCGTTTCCTCAAAAAACAAATGCGTCTTACGATAGCACCCGATAAACCCGGAAGGACCGACGACGACGGCTGAATTGTAGCAGCGACCCCCTGCCTCCTCCGGTACACCCGCAACAAGATGCATCCGACGCCGCTGCGCGATCTCGACCAAGCGGCGCGTCGTCGGTCCGTCGGGCACCGATTCGGCCAATCGCACGACTTCGTCCTGCGAGACGAACTGATAGCCGGACGCAAACAATTCTGGCAGCACGATGAGGTCGGCCTCTGCCTGTTCAAGGGCTGCCGCGACCGCGTCGAGATTCTTGGCGACTTCGCCAAACTGCGGCTTGTATTGATAAAATCCTATCCGCATCTGCCCTTCCAAAACAGCAACGGGCAGGGAGAAGCCCCTGCCCGTTGCGCTCTTCGCCCATTGCTTGGGACTTCGACTTACTTCACTTCGGACAAATGCATGACCGCACTTTCGGCCGCCTTGGTCGCCACATCCGCATGTCCAGCCTTACCATGCTCAACGGCATCCTTCAAGCTCTTGACGCCTTCATCGAGATGCGGGTTCTTCATATCTTTCTGAGCCGCCTCGGCATGCTTCAGCGCGCCTTCCGCATGCTTCACCAGTACATCCGCATGACCTTGTTTCCCATGGGCGACCGCTTCCTTGGCGTGCTCCACGGCCTCGCTTACATGTTTGTTATCGGCAAGGGCGAGCCCCGTGAACAGCGGGAAACCGACAAGCGCGGCAATTGCCGCAATGACCAGTGCTCCGCGATGGACTCTCATCTTCATGGGCTCCTCCTCAATGGTTAAGATTTATTCGGGGAATGAATGGTATCCGCAGTATCCTCGAATTCATTCACCTTACACAGGCAATTTTTCACTGTCAAGAAGGCCGCACCTGGGGCTCGACGCTCAGGACATGTTGCAATCCTGCGGCATCTTTTTCCACCGGACAGGCAAAATCCCGACTCCACTCCCACCAGGATCCCGGGTAATTGCGGACCTTCCGATACCCGGCGAGTTTGAGCACAAAATATAGCCAGCCTGAACGCACGCCGCCGGTGCAATAGCAGATCACCTCTTGGTCCTGCGTGAGACTTTTGTCGGCGAGACTCTCGGTGATCGTCTCCAGATCTTTCATCGTGGCGTTCGATTGAAGAAATCCGGTCCACGCCACATGAATCGCGGAGGGAATGTGACCGGCTCGCGGGATCCCGGACACCTCTTTCCCAAGATATTCCTCGAGACTGCGCGCGTCGACGATCACGGTGCCCGGATGCGACTGCTTCACGAGGTGCTTCAGTTCGTCTTTGGCCACGATCACAGCGTTCACCGGCTTGACGGTGAAGGTTCCCGGGATGGGTTTCACACACCCATGCTCGAACGGCCGTTTTTCCTGAACCCACTTGACCCACCCGCCATCGAGAATACGCAGACGCGTGTGTCCGAGATATTCCAACATCCAGAACATCCGGCCTTCGTCTCCCCAGTTGTCGAACGGATTAGAATAGATGACCACATCGCTGTCCTGGCTGATGCCCAAGGCGCGCATCTTCTGCTCCATGCGTCCTCGGTCAGGATCAAGCAGCCCCTTCGGCACGGCTTTGGGATCGCTGTAATCATGCCAGGTCGAGTGCACAGCCCCTGGAATATGGCCGCCGAATTCGTAGGTCGCCCGCCCACGCACGTCGATAATCACCAGGCCAGGCTGTCCGAGACTCTGCTGGAGGGTTTCGGTGTCAATCAGCAACGGGTGTTTCATGTCGTTCCTTTTGTAATGAGCCTCAGCTGTCAGCCTTCAGCTCGGCCTTGCAACTTTCTCCGTCTCGCTGACGGCTGATCGCTGAGAGCTGGTTGCCCTCGTTCAATGCTGCGGCAAGCGCACCGGAAAGTGGAAACTCTCGTTCGTACACGACGAATTGATACGGATCGTTCCCTGTCAACCCATATTTCGTCTGTAACATCTCATGTTGTTTATCGGTCTGGATGTGGTATTGCACGCGGGTCTTTACTTTCAGGCCCTCTGCCTGAACCGGGACCCGGTACACAAACTTGTATTCCCGGCTGGCTAATGGCAACAGGCGGTTATCATATAACTCGACGATAGCCGGCTGCCACATGATCCAGCGACCCATCGTCGACGATTGGTGATCGAGCACCCGCCCCTGCTGATCCTCCACGGAGAACTCTACCGTGAAATATCGATCAGGGTCACCCGTTGGAATCTTGTGACCGGCCCCCGCATTGACTAATGTGAGCGTAAATCCCACGCGATCGCCCGGTTTGGGCGAGGCAGTATCGGCCTTGACCTGCACAGCCACGGCCCGCTTCACCATATCCGGATCGTGCCCGCCGCGCCATAGGTGACGGCGCCCACGTCGGATCGGACTATTCACCGCCACCGGTCGATCGATTTCAGGCATGTGGCAACTCTGGCAAATGAAGCCCCGTTCCTGCATGAAAAACTTGCCTTCGTATTCCGCATAAGTCCCGCAAGGCCCTACATTATAAAACTGGGCTGGCCCGGATACGACATTGTGACAGCGATAACAGACCTGCGCCGTCCTGAAATTCGGATCGAACTTGGTCGGGTGCGGGGCGGCGGAATCATCGAACGGTCCGTAGATGACTCCATCCCGCACGTGACAGGCTACGCAGGTCACCGATTCTTTCTGATACTCGGGATCGTAATGGGGATTAGGCTCTTGAACCGCCTTCTCCACCCGTCCTCGCGGAATCTCTTTCACCAATGTCGGCTGCTGGTTTTCTAAGGGAGTGTGACAGTTCAGGCACACCCAAATGTTCTTGTCTTTTTTCCAATAGGCCTGAAAGAACGGATCCTCATAGGCATGGGCGTGAATACTCGTCTTCCACTCGTCATAGATCTCGCGATGGCATTGGCCGCAGGACTCGGCCTTCAGACTCGTCAGTCCTTCCGGGATTTTTTGAAACGGAATCGCATGGGCGTAATCCGATCGCAAGCCGAAAATCACGACCGGTTTGATCTCGGCGTAATACCCATAGACGAGCACGCCCGCCAGTGCGGAACCGAGCAGAATCTTGGTAGTGGTTTTCATGCGGCTAACAAGGCCTGGACGTGTCGATCAACCGAGGCAGCCAATGCCGTCAGATGATACCCACCTTCGAGCGATGAGAGAATGCGCCCCCCGGCATGGCGTCTGGCGATTCCCGCCACGATAGCAGTGAGGTCCGCATAGCCTTCTTCCGTCAACCCCATGCTCGCGAGCGGATCGTCCTTATGCGCATCGAAGCCGGCTGAGATGATCACGAATTCCGGTTTGAAGGCATCGGCCGCCGGCACCAACGAGTTCTGAAAGATGGCGCGATACTCTTCATTGCCTTCCCCCGCTTCCATCGGCACATCAATCGTGAACCCTTCCCCTGCTCCTTTGCCTCGCTCCGTCGCCCGACCCGTACCAGGATAGTGCGGAAATTGATGCGTACTGAAGAACAGCACGGAAGCATCGTCCTCAAAGCTATGTTGCGTCCCATTCCCGTGATGCACATCCCAATCGACGATGAGCACCCGTTGAAGCCCGTATCGCTTCTGCACGTAACGCGCGGCAATTGCCACATTATTGAAGAGACAGAAGCCCATCGCGCGCCCCGCTTCGGCATGATGCCCCGGAGGCCTCACCGCGCAGAAGACATGCTCCACTTGCCGACTCATAATCGCGTCGACCTCGGCTAACGCCCCCCCCGCCGCCAGATAGGCGGCGCTCAATGAACCGGGAGACATCGAGGTGTCGGGATCGAGCGAGACACGCCCATTCGTCGGGGCCTGCGTCTTCAGCATGGACACATATGAGGGGGTATGGATCTGCGTAATCCATTCGTCCTCTGCCTCTCGCGGTGCAATCCTGGCCAACCGAGCCGCCGTGCCGCTCTGTTCAAGCCGCTCCATGATGGCACGCAGCCGGTTGGGCGACTCAGGATGCCCTGCCCCCATATCATGGTCAAGATAGCGTGAGTCGTAGACGAGTCCAGTGTTGCCCATGTCGGAATCCATGAAGTGTAAAACGTGAAGCTTCGTGCGCAACTCACGACATGCACTTCACGAAATACGGGATATGCTGTCAGATTAGCATGCAGGAATCAGCATAGACAACGAGCGCCCGCCGCTGCTATCGTCTCCGGAACTGGAGGGAACGATGCCAAACCCACGAATTGAACCGCTCAAGAGAGTCCTCGCGATTGATCCGAGCGACGAGGTGGCCTGGTTTGGACTCGGGAAGGCTTACATGGAAGATGCAAACTTCGAGGAGGCAGCCAAGGCTCTTCAACAATGCGTGACCGTCAAGCCCACCTACTCCGCTGCTTATTATGCCCTGGCCCAATCACTGCACAAACTGGGACGCACCGACGAATGCCGAACTGTGTGCGCCACCGGAATCGATGTATCCACAAAAAACGGCGACGCAATGGTGACAAAGAACTTCGAACTGCTCAAGGGCTCGCTCCCTGTCTAAGCACTCAGAAAAGAATCCCTGTCAGAGCATCCTGCTAAACAGGCTCCGCTCCTCCTTCGTCATCGTCCTCATTGGATGAAAGCCCAAGGGCTTCCGGTTGGCGCTTGGCGATTTCTTCATACACTTCATCGAGCCAGCGGCTCGCACAGCCAAGGATCTCCCTCACTAACGGTTCCGATTGACCCGTGCGTTTGATAGTCCATTGGCAGACATATTCCAACAGCACCTCTCGTTCGAACCGCTCCGATGATTGGGTGGCCAACGAAGTCATTTCGCTCAATCCCGTCTTGAGAATGTCTGCCACCGTCTCACGCCCATAGGACGTGCTGGCCGTGACATATTGGACAGCCCGGCTGAGTTCTTGGTCGGTCATGATATCTCCCGTCATTCTTGGCGCATCATACCGAGAATGCCACCGCAGATGGAAGATTCTCTGCTCTTACGTCAGAGAAATTTTCTCCGACCACGACGGCTGAGATGGTATGATCGTCGCCGAGAAGACCGAGCTTCCTCATGGTTCTGAGGTGACGAAGGAGATGCGACGTATGCCTGTGAAGCCCCGCCGGAGCAATTCGACCTCGCGCGCCCGCGTTTCCCCACGGCGACAGAGCCGCGCATATTCCGAGCGTTGGAATCTCTCAGATTTAGCCAAGGATCCGATTCGGCGGTTCGAGCCCCTACTGGCAGACATCGAGGCCAAGGTGGCGCGATTCGAATCTGCGCGGCCCCAACTCAGTCCGACCATGGCGGCATCCGTTTTCCGCCCGCTGCTGTCACTCAGTGAAGACATCGCGGCCGAGTCGTCACGGATCAGTGCCTATGCCTATCTCTGGTTCTCCGAAAATACGCAACACCTCGCCGCCCGTTCGTTTAAGACCAAGGTCGAAGAGCGGCTTACGGCGCTCCATAACCGACTGGTGTTTTTCGACCTGTGGTGGCAGAGCGTCGATGAGGACAACGCGCGCCGACTCATGACCGACACGGGCACGCTCCGCTATCACCTCGAAACCGTTCGCCGCTTTCAGCCTCATACGCTGTCTGAACCGGAAGAGAAAATCATCAACATCAAGAATGTTACAGGTCGCAGCGCTGTCCATTCTCTATACGACGTCATCACGAACGGCTTCACGTTCACGCTCACAGTCAAGGGCAAACGAAAGACGATGACGCGCGAGGAACTGACGTCCTATCTCCGCCATTCTCAAGGACGGCTGCGTGAAGCTGCCTATCGAGAGCTGTACCGTGTTTACGCCGACCACCACGATCTGTTGGGTGAAATCTACAAGACCTTGGTCAACGACTGGAAAGCGGAAAACCTTCAACTGCGCCAATTTGCCTCTCCGATTGCGACTCGTAACCTCGGGAATGACATTCCAGATGAAGCCGTCGGGTCGCTCTTGAGAGTCTGCCAGAAAAATGCGGGTATCTTCCAGGACTACTTCCGAATCAAAGCTCGCCTGTACAAAATCAAGCCGATGAGCCGCTATCATATCTATGCGCCGCATCGGACGGAGCAGAAATCCTATCGCTATCAGGATGCCCTTCGAATGGTGCTGGACGCCTATCGGGGATTCTCTCCGCAATTAGCTGAATTGGCTGAGCAGGTGGTTCAAGAACGCCATATCGACGCGCGCACCAGGCCCGGAAAAATCGGAGGCGCCTATTGCTACAGCGTTGTCCCAGGCATGACCCCTTACCTACTACTGAACTTCACCGGCGAGGCACGCGAT
>JBBRRM010000030.1:0-14472 GCA_038275915.1 Nitrospirales bacterium | reverse complement strand
AATAAGTGCTGCGTAGCGAGTGACGAGTTCTGGGTAAGAAGGCCGGTCTTCGTACTCAGCACACAGTACTCAGAACTTCAAGGAGTAACCGTTATGTCTATGGAACTTGCCAAAAATCTCTATGCGAAGATGCCGGACATTTTCGCCAAGGCCAGAAAGAACTTCGGCCGTGGCCTGACACTGGCGGAGAAGGTACTGGTTGCACACGCAGACAATTTCGACACGCAGACGTGGGAGCGCGGTAAGGCCATGTTGGCGCTGCGGCCCGATCGGGTTGCGATGCAAGATGCCACGGCCCAGATGGCCATATTGCAGTTCATGCAGGCCAACAAGAAGCAAGCGGCCGTGCCGAGCACCATACATTGCGACCACTTAATCCGTGCCGAGATGGGTTCTGAGAAGGACCTGCTCCGTGCCGTGGACGAAAACAAGGAGGTCTATAACTTCCTCGCTTCGGCCGCCAAGAAATATGGTATCGGCTTCTGGAAGCCTGGCGCCGGAATCATTCACCAAGTGGTATTGGAGAACTATGCATTTCCCGGCGGCTTGATCATCGGAACCGACTCGCATACGCCCAATGGTGGGGGACTTGGGATGCTAGCGATCGGTGTCGGTGGCGCTGATGCCGGCGAAGTGATGGCCGGCCTGCCATGGGAAGTACTCCATCCGAAGTTGATCGGCATTCGCCTGACCGGCAAGTTGAGCGGGTGGGCTTCGCCGAAGGACGTGATTCTGTACCTGTGCGGTTTGCTCACGGTGAAGGGCGGAACGAATAAGATCGTTGAATATTTTGGCCCCGGTGCTGAAACGATTAGTGCAACCGGTAAGGGGACGATCTGCAACATGGGCGCGGAACTCGGTGCTACGACATCGGTGTTTCCCTTCGACCAGAAGATGGTCGCCTATCTGAACATTACCGACCGGGCCGATTTGGCCAAACTTGCGATGGCGAACAAGCCATTGCTTGTGTCCGATCCCGAGGTCTATCAGTCCCCCGAGAAATACTACGATCAAATAGTTGAAGTCGATTTGTCGACGCTCGAACCCCACGTCGTCGGACCCCATACGCCGGATCTTGCCAGGCCGATTTCCAAGATGGCGGCGGAAGCCAAGGAGAAGGGGTATCCGGTCGAACTCAAAGCCGCCCTGATCGGAAGCTGCACCAATTCATCCTATGAAGATATCAGCCGTTCGGCCCACATTGCCCAGCAAGGGCTGAAGGCCGGGCTCAAAGCCAAAGCCTCATTCCTCGTGTCGCCCGGCTCTGAGCGCATTTACAACACAATGAAGCGCGACGGGTTTTTGGAGACGTTCGAGAAATTGGGCGGCACGGTCTTGTCCAACTCCTGCGGCCCCTGCATTGGACAGTGGAAGCGGGCTGATGGCGTGAAGGGCAAAGCGGATTCAATCGTCAGTTCCTTCAACCGCAATTTCCCCGGACGGAACGACGGCATCAGTGAAACATTGTCCTTTCTCGCAAGTCCTGAAATTGTGACCGCCTATGCCATCTCAGGTGATTTGGCTTTTGATCCTGTCAATCAGAAGATCAAGGGTGCGGATGGCAAGGAATTCAAGTTCGAACCCCCGCAGGGTGAAGAGCTTCCAGCCAAGGGTTTTGCAAAGGGTGAGGAAGGTTTTGTTGCACCGGCAGCGAGCGGCGAAGGCTTGACCGTCGAAGTCCCGCCGACCAGCGAGCGGTTGCAGTTGCTGCAGCCCTTCCCCCGTTGGGATGGTAAGGATTTTGATAAACTTCCTCTCTTAATTAAAACCAAGGGCAAGACGACGACCGATCATATTTCTCCAGCCGGCCCCTGGCTCAAGTTTCGCGGCCATTTGGACAAGATCAGCGACAATATGTTCCTCGGGGCGAACAATGCCTATTCCTCAGAGCCAGGCAAGGGCACTGACGTCCTGGTAGGGGAATCGGGTCTCACCATTGCGCAGATCGCCCGGCGGTATAAGGCAAAGGGAATCGGTTCCATTGTGGTGGGCGATGAAAACTATGGCGAGGGGAGCAGCCGTGAACATGCGGCCATGTCGCCGCGCTTCCTCAATGTGAAAGCCGTGCTTACCAAGAGCTTTGCGCGCATTCATGAAACCAATTTAAAGAAGCAGGGGATCTTGGCGTTGACCTTCACTGACCCGAAGGATTACGAGAAGATTGAGCAACAGGACCGCATCAGCGTGACGGGGCTCAGCAGTCTGGCTCCCGGCAAACCGGTGCAGGTGACAATCCATAAGACGGATGGCACTGCGCTCACCATCCAGGCGAACCACAGCATTACCGAACAACAGGTTGCGTGGTTCAAGGCTGGCTCAGCGTTGAACGCGCTGAACTAACAAGCGGGGGAAAGAGGGAAAACCATGAGCACCAAGGCATCCAAGATTATTTATACGAAGACCGATGAAGCGCCCATGTTGGCGACCTATTCGTTCTTGCCGATCATCAATGCCTTTTCTAAGGCAGCAGGTGTGTCGGTGGAATTGCGGGACATCTCTCTGGCCGGGCGTATTATCGCTTTGTTCCCTGATTACTTGACGCCTGAGCAGAAGCAGGCAGACGATCTGGCTGAGTTGGGGGCGCTAGCCAAGACGCCGGAAGCCAATATTATCAAGCTCCCCAACATCAGCGCCTCGCTTCCCCAGTTACAAGAGACCATCAAGGAGCTGCAGAGTCAGGGCTACAAGCTTCCGGACTACCCAGAATATCCGAAAGACGACAAAGAAAAAGATGTTAAGGCCCGCTATGACAAAGTGAAGGGCAGCGCCGTGAACCCGGTTCTGCGCGAGGGTAACTCCGACCGGCGCGCTCCACTCTCTGTGAAGGCCCACACCAGGAAGCATCCGCATAAGATGGGAGCCTGGAGTGCGGACTCCAAGACCCACGTGGCCCATATGAAGGGTGGGGATTTCCGCTCCAACGAAAAGTCGATGACGGTGGCAGCCGCAACGGACGTTAAGATCGAGTTCGTCGGCCAGGACGGCAAGGTCACGATGCTCAAGCCAAAAGTGGCGTTGCAGGCCGGGGAAGTTATCGATGCGACGTTCATGAGCGTCAAGGCATTGCGTCAGTTCCTCGAGGAGCAAATTGAAGACGCCAAGAAGAGGGGTGTCTTGTTCTCGCTCCACATGAAAGCCACCATGATGAAGATCTCGGATCCCAAGATCTTCGGTCATGCGGTGACGGTATTCTATAAAGACGTGTTTGAAAAGTACGGCGAGACGCTTAAGAAGCTTGGCGTGGATCCGGATAATGGCCTCGGTGACCTCTATGCGAAGATCAAGTCTTTGCCAGACGATCAGCGCAAGGCGATCGAAGCCGATATCCAGGAGGTCTACAAGAAGCGGCCTCCCATGGCGATGGTGAATTCCGACAAGGGCATTACCAATCTCCATGTGCCGAGCGACATCATCATCGATGCCTCGATGCCCCCGGTCATTCGCGATAGCGGCAAGATGTGGGGGCCTGACGGCAAGGCGGCGGATGCCAAATGTGTGATCCCGGATGCCAGCTATGCGCCGGTCTATCATGAGGTGATCGAGTTCTGTAAGAAGCATGGCGCCCTTGATCCGAAGACAATGGGCAGCGTGCCCAATGTCGGCCTCATGGCGCAGGCGGCCGAGGAATATGGTTCGCACGACAAGACCTTCAAGGCGCCGGGCAATGGTACGATTCGCGTGGTGGATGCTTCGGGAAAGACTTTGCTTGAGCACAAGGTGGAAGAAGGCGATATCTGGCGGATGTGCCAGGTGAAGGATGCGCCCATTCGGGACTGGGTGAAGTTGGCGGTGAATCGCGCGAAGGCTACCGGCGCCCCAGCGATTTTCTGGCTGGATAAGACCAGAGCACACGATGCGCAATTGATCACAAAGGTCGAAACCTACCTGAAAGAGCATGATACCAAAGGTCTCGATATCCGGATCATGACCCCGGCTGATGCGACGCGCTTGTCGTTGGAGCGGATTAAGGAAGGGAAGGACACGATCTCTGTGACAGGGAATGTGTTGCGCGATTACCTCACGGACTTGTTCCCGATTCTCGAAATTGGAACCAGCGCCAAGATGCTCTCGATCGTTCCACTGCTCAACGGCGGTGGGCTCTTTGAGACTGGTGCTGGAGGGTCTGCACCAAAGCATGTGCAGCAGTTCCAGGAAGAAGGCTATTTGCGATGGGACTCGCTCGGAGAATTCCTCGCGCTGGCGGCCTCATTAGAACATCTCGCTAAAGTGGCGAACAACCAGGCGGCTAAAATTCTGGCCGACTCGCTCGATCTGGCGAATGCGAAGTTCCTGGAGAGCAATAAGTCTCCAGCCCGTAAGGTGGGTGAAATCGATAACCGCGGAAGCCACTTCTATCTCGCGCTGTATTGGGCGCAAGCCTTGGCTCAACAGACGCAGGACAAGAATCTTGCGACGCGTTTCGTCAAGATTGCGAAAGAGATGGCGGACAATGAAGCCAAAATTTCGACCGAACTTCTCGGGGCCCAAGGCAGGCCGGTCGATGTCGGCGGGTACTATCATCCCAACGATGCGAAGGCATCCAAGGCGATGCGTCCAAGCGCGACCTTGAACGCCATTGTGGACGCGATTGCATAACAGACCAGCACGGGCTAAGTTCAGGGCCATGGGCATCAAAAATATGTGAGGCGTAAATGATTCGACGTCCGGTGTAAGGGTGTCTTCAGTCCCTTACACCCGACGTTTTCACGCCTCACGAAGAGGACAATGACACAAGAAGACAAAGAGAACATTATCGATCAGCCGGAAGTCATCCGGCACAAAATGGTGACCATCGAGATTGCCGGCAAGAAGTACGAAGTGCCGGAGGGGATCACGGTCATCAAGGCTCTCTGGTATACGGGCCAGGAAGTCGTCCGCGGGGCAGGCTGTCTTGGCGGGTTCTGCGGCGCCTGCGCGGCCTACTATCGGACCAAGGACGACCCCAAAGTAAGGACCTGTCTCGCTTGCCAGATGGCGGTGCAGGACGGCATGTCGATTACGATGATGCCGCCGTTCCCGGCCCGGAAGGCCACCTATGACATTCAGACGCTCAAAGATCCGAAACAAGACCTCTTCAATCTCTATCCCGAAGCGCCGCTCTGCCGGAACTGTAACGCCTGCACCGAAGCCTGTCCGCAAAAGATCGACGTGCGAGAGGGAGTCTGGAAAGCTGTCTTCGGCGACTTCAAAAGCGTATCCGAGATGTTCATGGATTGTGTGATGTGCGGGATGTGTACGCCGGTCTGTATTGCGGACATCGCGCCCAATCTTGTGGCGTTGTATGTGAGTCGGGCGCAGGGGGCTCACTTCACGGAAAAACCTCTTGGGCTGGATACGCGCATCAAGGAAATCGAAGACGGTCGCTTTAACGACGAGTGGACCAAGATCCTCAAGATGACCGAGAAAGAACTGGCCGATCACTGCGCGACGGTCAAGTAGCCGCAGCGCGATCGCTTTCCTTTTACCCAGAGGTTCGAGACGTGGACATCCATGCGCTTCAACAGATCGTGCACCAGACGCGGGATGCTCGACGTAAGCAGACCCTTCCCAAGTTCTCTCCCGCTGAACGCGACCAACTGATCCATAAATACCATCCCGATTTTCGGGAGCGTGCCTACAGGCCGATCCGCTTTGGTCCCAATGTCGGAGACAAGACGGTGGTCGAGTTGGCAACATTGCTGGAAGGGGACAGCCCCATTCCGGACGATTTTGATCTCGCACCCGACTACACAACCGATGTTCTGGTGGTCGGCGGCGGTGGTGCCGGCTGTGCGGCCGCGCTTCATGCGCATGCGGCCGGCGCCAAGGTCATCCTGGCTACGAAGCTCCGCCTCGGCGATTCCAACAGTGTGATGGCCCAAGGGGGCATGCAGATTTCCGTAGCGCCCGAGGACTCGCCCGTCACCCATTTCCTGGATACGCTGAAGGGCGGCCACATGCAGAACGACCATCAGCTGCTCAAGGTGATGGTCGAAGAAGGCCCTTCGATTGCGAAATGGCTATTGAGTCTGGGGGTGCTGTTCGATCGAGACGGGGACGGCAACCTCCATGTCAAGAAAGGCGGCGGGAGTTCCAAGCCTCGCCTCCTGACCTGCTCAGACTACACCGGTCTTGAAATTATGCGGGTGCTCAAGGACGAGGTGCTGAATCAGAACATCCAGTTGCTCGAGTTCTGCGCTGCAGTGGAGTTGACGAGCGATGAGAAGGGAAACTGTACCGGCGCTATCTTTAAAGACCTCGACAATCATCGTCACATCGTGGTGGCGGCGAAGTCCGTTATTCTGGCAACCGGGGGGATCGGCCGCCTTCACATTCAGGGATTCCCGACCAGTAATCATTACGGCGCGACCGGCGACGGGTTGTGTTTGGCCTATCGACTGGGTGCGAAACTCATGCACATTGATACGTTCCAGTATCATCCTTCCGGTGCAGTCTATCCCGAACAACTCATCGGAGCATTGGTGACGGAGGGAATACGGTCCGAAGGCGGACATCTGGTCAATGCGAAAGGTGATCGGTTCGTGAATGAATTGGACACTCGAGACGTTGTGTCCTCCTCGATCATACGTGAGTGCGAAGAAGGCCGCGGCATCCGTACGATGTCAGGCCGTATCGGCGTCTGGCTCGACACGCCGCTGCTCGATGCTGAACACGGTCCCGGCACCGTGGAAAAACATTTCCCCGCAATGATGTTGCAGTTCGAACGGTTTGGCATCGACATCAGCAAAGATCCCGTATTGATCTATCCCACCCTGCACTACCAGAATGGTGGCGTAAAGATCGATACCAATTCGGAAACCAATGTGAAAAATCTTTTTGTCGCAGGCGAGGCCTCAGGCGGACTGCACGGACGCAATCGTTTGATGGGGAATTCGCTCCTCGACCTGATGGTTTTTGGAAAACGGTCCGGGTTGACAGCTGCTGGTCGTGCCGCCGGCATGTCGCAAGGGAAGTTGACAGTGGGTCATCTGAAGGGATTCCGGGCCGAGTCCAAGAAGCATGGCAGCGGGAACGGCGTGGTGTCTCCCATGATCCTGCCGGCATACACGCGTAAGGAATAAAGAGCGTATGGCCGGAAGCCAGAGCGCCATCAGTTCCGAGCCATAAGCTATTAGCCATCAGCCACTAGCTCTTTGAGGGTACGATGAACGTTCATGAGTTCCAGGCGAAGCAGTTGTTCGGGCAGTTCGGGGTTCCGGTTCCCCGCGGAAGAGAGATTACTTCACCCGAAGCAGGAGCGGCATGGGTAGAAGAACTCAACACCCCGGTGTTCGTCGTCAAGGCGCAGATCCACGCAGGCGGTCGTGGGAAAGCCGGCGGAGTCAAGATCACCAAGGACAAGGCGACCGTTCCTGGCCTGGTCAAGGAATTGATCGGCAAGACACTCGTCACCCATCAAACCGGTCCAAAGGGCAGGGAAGTGCGGCGGCTGCTAATCGAAGAGGGCGCCGCAATCGCCAAGGAATTGTATGTGAGCATCCTGGTCGATCGGGATAGCGGCTGGCCCGTGTTTATCGCGAGCACGGAAGGCGGGATGGAGATCGAAGAGGTTGCCGCCCACACGCCGGAGAAGATCATTCGGGAAGCGATCGACCCGGCCGTTGGATTCCAGGGATACAACGGGCGAAACATTGCGTTCGCACTTGGGCTTCCGGCAATGGAAACGGCCGTCGTCACCCCGTTCATTCAAATGCTGGGAAACCTCTACCGGCTGTTTATGGACAAGAATGCGGCAATGGTGGAGATCAATCCGTTGGTGATCACCAGTGATAAAAAGCTTATCGCACTCGACGGCAAAGTTTCATTCGACGACAACGGACTATTCAGACATGCCGATGTGCAGAAGATGCGTGACCTCCATGAAGAAGATCCGCTCGAAATCGAAGCGGGAGAAAACAATCTGAATTATGTGAAGTTGGACGGCAATATCGGATGCATGGTGAACGGGGCGGGCCTGGCCATGGCGACGATGGATGTGATCAAGCTAGCGGGCAGCGAACCGGCGAACTTTTTGGACGTCGGCGGCGGCGCGACCAAGGAGACCGTGGCTGCGGGATTCCGGATCCTCCTCAAGGACCCGAACGTCAAGGGCATCTTCATCAACATCTTTGGCGGGATCGTCCGTTGCGAGCGGATTGCTCATGGTGTCATCGAAGCAGCCAAAGAAGTGAAGATCAACGTGCCGTTGGTGGTCCGCCTACAGGGGACGAATGCAGAAGACGGCCGAAAGTTATTGGCCGAGTCCGGCCTCAAGCTTGAGGTGGCGAACGATCTGTGGGAAGCCGCGCAGAAGATTGTGAAATTAACAGGGAAAGCCGCATAGTTGCTTATGCGAATAACGATACTACTACTTGCCTTGTCACTGGTCGTCACTCCCGGTTGCATGATGGTTCGTGACGGAAACGTCAAGCCTCCGGTCCCCTGGCCATCGCGCTCGAGCGAGCCTGCGAAGAAATCCATTTCGCTCAACGTGATTGAGGTGGGGCGTCCAGGGGCATCCAGTCAGGAGACCAGCCAAGGGGCCACCCAGAGTGCTTCGGAGGATTCACGCGCGCAAGCTGTGAAAGCCTATACAGAATCAGGGTACTTCACGTCCGTCGTCACCGCCGGTGAACCGGCGGATCTTCAGGCTGACATCACGGTGCTCGGGAAAGGAGGGGAAGGGCTGTCCTGGTCCGGAATCATATCCGCCCTTACCTTTACCATGATTCCCGGCAATGTGGCTCAAGACCTGATCGCGAAGACCAGTTACAGAGATCGTCAGCAAAAAGTCCTCGGTCTCATAGAAAAGAACGAAGGGCTCGGATTCTGGATTCAGTTCTTCCTCCTCTTCGCCATGCCGTTTATTGATGGCCCCAATACGATCATCAACGAAACGCAATATGACATGCATCGAGTGACTATCGAGGAAGCGCATAGTAGAGGCTTCTTTTAGAAACATGAGTCGGTAAGAGGATTACGCTATGTCAATTCTGGTGAGTAAGAACACACGTGTGGTGGTGCAAGGGATCACGGGCAAGGAAGGCTCGTTCCATGCGATGCAGTGCAAAGCCTATGGGACGCAGATCGTTGCGGGCGTCACTCCTGGCAAGGCAGGGCAAGAGGTCGAGAGCATCCCCGTGTTCAATACGGTGCGCGATGCGGTCAAGAAGACCCAGTGCGATACCTCGCTGATTTTTGTGCCTCCGCCGTTTTGTGCCGACGCGATCCTGGAGGCCGCCGATGCCGGCATCAAGCTCGTGATCTGTATCACCGAGGGTATCCCGGTCAACGACATGGTGAAGGTGAAGCGTGCGCTGTCTGGCCGCGACGTCCGTTTGATCGGACCCAATTGTCCTGGCGTCATCACCGTCGATGAGGCGAAGATCGGTATTATGCCGGGCTTCATCCATAAAAAAGGTGTGGTGGGTGTGGTGTCCCGCAGTGGTACCCTCACCTACGAAGCGGTGCATCAGCTCTCGACGCTTGGGTTAGGTGAAACGACTTGTGTCGGCATCGGCGGCGATCCTGTCAATGGAACAGGCTTCGTCGATGTTTTGGCGCTATTCGAAAAGGATCCTGAGACCCAGGCGATCGTCATGATCGGCGAGATTGGTGGCGATGCCGAAGAAAAAGCTGCAGAGTTCATCAAAAAGCGTGTGAAGAAACCGGTCGTCAGCTTCATTGCCGGGATCACAGCGCCGCCAGGTCGCCGCATGGGCCATGCCGGTGCCATCATTTCCGGCGGGAAGGGGACAGCGGCTGAGAAAATGAAGACCCTCGAAGCCGCCGGTGTGCGGGTGGTGAAGAACCCGGCTGAGATCGGGAATGCGGTCAAGGCCGCGCTCGGGCGGTAAGGAAACTCTCCTCGCTTGTGCCACAGAAAATCAGCATTCGGGGATAGTGGTGGTTGATCACCCATTCCCTCCTTGCCCCAGCATGCTGCTAGCCATTCCCGGGATGCCAAGTTATTTCCCTTCTCCTACCCTGCCATTCATGTTAGGCTCATCGCATGCGAGTTTTTCTCATCCACGTTCGCGACCCACAATTTTACGCGCTTCCAGCTAAAACGCGCGCAAAAAATGGTCGTATCAGGGTCATGGGCTTTCCGCCTATCGGTATCATGTCCCTCTCGTCTGTGCTTAAACAGGCCGGCCACGAGTGTGTCATGTTCGATCAGGCGAACCCCGACACGCCGAACGATGTGATCCTCGAAGAGATCAACCGGCAACAACCGGCCCTCGTCGGCCTCAGTTTTCTCAGCACCACCAGCTATCCTTACGCGAAGATCCTGGCCCGTCAGATTCGTGCCGCCAACTCGAAAGTCAAACTGGCCTTCGGCGGCGTCTTTGCGAGTTTGAACGCCGCATTGGTTAAACTGCAGTGCCCTGAAGTAGATTTTGTCTGTCGCGGAGACGGCGAACAGCTGCTTCTCGATCTCCTTGAACGATTTGACGACCCAGCCTGCGTGGCTGGTTTGACCTGGGCCAAGGACGGTCGCGTTGTGCAGAACTCCGGCCGGCCGATGGAACGCCATCTCGATCAATGGCCTTTCCCGGACCGCGAAGGCCTCCCGCTCGATTTTGTGGAGTCAATGCCGCTCGACGTGCCGGCGGTCCTCTCGATGGAGCGGTTCACGACGATGCAAACCTCGCGCGGCTGCCCCTGGCCCTGCGTGTTTTGCGACATTCCAATCTTCAACGAGGGTAAGTGGCGCGCGCGGAGCGCCCAGCACGTCGTCAGCGAACTCAAGTATCTTGAAGAATGCGGCTACGGGTCTGTCTATTTTGTCGACGACCATTTTCTGTTGCAACCCAAGAGGATCGAAGCGATTTGCAAAGGCGTCACCGACGCAAAGCTCTCGATTCAATGGGGCATCGAAGGTCGCGTAGACTCGGTCGCGCAGCATTTGTTTCCCGCTATGGCCAAGGCCCATTGCCGGACGGTCATGTTCGGCATTGAAAGCGGGAGTCAGAAGATTCTCGACCGCCTCAAGAAGGAACAGACGTTGGAGGAAGTGGCCACGGCAGTCAAGAACGCCAAGCAGGCCGGCATCGAGATCGTGCACGGCTTCTTCACCGTAGGCAATCCCGATGAAACGGTCGAAGATATGAACGCGACTTTCGATCTGGCTTCCAAGTTGCCGCTCGACACATTCGGCTTCAATCGGCTGTGTGTGTATCGAGGGACGCCGCTGTGGCAAGAGTATGTGAAACGCGGACTGGTCAGCGAAACCACCGATTGGTACAAGTACTTTAAGTGTTCTGAGATCGACCCGACCTGCCTGCCCGGCGAAGTGATCAATGAGGTCCGCCGTCAAGGCCTCAAGCGACTGTTCATCTATAAGATCCTCCACTATCCCTTGCAGACATTCCGGTTGCTGCGACGGTTTCTCCGCTTCATGCCGGCTCGGGACGTGGGCTACCTAATCATCAAGCCGTTCCTGGGTCAGAAGAAAGGGGCCACCAAGGCCGAGGTGCTCTCGCGCGCAGTCGAGCACGGCGAGATGAAGGATGCTGCAGCACAGATGACGCAGATGACGGACGAGATGCTGTATCACGTGATGGAAGAGTCGCGGATGGAACGGTTACGCATTCAACAGGAAGCAGAAGGTTCGCGAGAGTTACCTATGGTTCATACCCGCTAAAATAATACTTTCCCGAGGGTGGTCAAGAAGACTGTCGAGCAAGGCCGCGGCGAGTCAAGGCCCGGAGGCCTGCCGTCCTGTTACACCGCAATCCCCCAGATCTGTTTCGCCGCCAATCCAATCGCATAGGTCACACTCACCGCCACGGTGATGATCAAAAGATTCAGCAGGATACGTCGCTTGACCTCCATTCCGGACAGGAATGCCAGGGTTGTGGATACGAGGATGACCATCGTGCCAGCTGTCAGGACGGAAAACAGAGCGTTCTTCGCGCCGAAGAGCACAGGCAACACCGGCACCAAGGCTCCGATGACATAGGCCCCGCCCACAAACAACGCTGAGTTCAACGGCTGCTCCTGCATCTCTACCGAGCCGGTCTCCTCTTCGAGGAATTGCTTCTTTGCCGACTCCATTGCCCGCACTTCCTTTTCGGAGTTCAGGGCGAGAAACGCGCCCGCTCCCATCGACAGTGCGCCGGCGACCGCCGTGGTTGCCGCCGCAATCAAGACGGTCACTGCGTCACCAAACGCGCCGAAAAATCCGCTTACCGCTCCGAGAATTTCTACCAGGCCATCATTGAGACCAAGGAAAATATTGCGGATCTTTTCAGGATTGATCTTCCGCTCGGTCAGTTTGGTGACGAGGACATCCTCATGTTTAAACTCGTCTTGCAGAATGCCCTTGAGGGCTTCACCCAGCGGCTGATCCTTGTAGGCCTTCCACAGGGCTAGATACTTTCTGACGCCGTAGACCTCGATCGCTTCCAAGACTAAATGGACCGCCGTGGAACCAAACCAGCGGCAGAGTTGCGTGAAACACCACAGCTTCAATTGCCGTCCGGGATTGAGGCGATCCAGCTTCAGGTCGAAGAATTTCTGCCAGAAGGCCAAGTGCCTAGTTTCGATAAGTATCAGCTCATCCAGGGTGTTGCCCGCATCAGGGTCCGTCGATATCTCACGCAGGGCCTTGTAAAGCGAAAGATCGAACAGCTCGTCGAGTATGAGTAACCGCGCGAGCTCGGGATCGTATAGGTGAGTGGGGTTCATGGGAGCCACTCCGAAGGCAGGTGTTCGTTGAGAGCCGTTCTTGATAGCTGGCCGGATTATAGCAGACACCGTCTTCCGGTGGTCAAAATCCAACCGCTAAGCGTATTCCAAGGAGTGACGAACAGAGCGTTTCTAAACGCCTGCTATACTTCAAAAAGATTGACTCAGTAGTCGCCGGAAGAACGAGAGGTTGCTGACGACATGGGCCAGCAGCGGGAATTCTTTAGAGTCGCCATCGAACGGACCGGGCAGGTTATTCGCGAGTCCGAGGTCGCCCCATGCGAGGTGCTGGACCTCACTGAAAAGGGGTTTCAGCTTCGCACCGACTTACATGTCGCGATCGGAGACAAACTGGAGCTTGAGTTTCGCCTGACGAAGGTCGCCCCCATTCACTGCACCATCGAGATCACGCACGCAGCGTCTCCTCAATTTGGGGCCCGCATCACGAGAATTTCTCCTGAACACCAGCGCTGTCTCTCGCAGTTCATCGAGCAGATGAACATGCTCAATCTCACAGGGTTTTAATTCATGTCCACGCTTCCAGACGAGCCGAACGGTCTAGCAGAAGCGACACCTCCCGTCGAATCATTTGTCTATCTTTTTAGTGCCATCCTGCTGCTCAGTACGATGCCGACCATGACAAAGTATGTCTTCCAGCACAGCACGGTGGATCCTTTCTGGATGGCCATCATCAAAGTGGCGATCGGATTCTTCTTTCTCCTGGCCGTGACCCTTGCGCAAGACCGCAGAGGGTTGTGTGCCTTGACCGCGGGGGATGTGTTCCGGCTAACCCTCTTGGGGGTCCTCGGCGTAGGTTCGAACGTGATTGCTGCATGGGGCATTCAACTCACCAGCGTTACGCACTATATCTTGATCTATAGTCTGCTCTCTCCTATCACAGCGCTCCTCAGCATCCTCCTGAGAAAGAGCCAGGGCAGCCTCCTCAAAATGATCGGGATTGCGATTTCGCTGATCGGCGGTTGGACGGCCATTTCTGAAAAGCTGGCACACTTCCAAACAGATTTTGGATTTGGAGATCTGCTGATCCTCCTGTTCACGATCATGATGGCCGTGCATTTGGTAGGGAGTGCCAATATCGTGAAGCGTTTTGGGGCCATGACCGCCAATACGGTCATGTTCGGGAGCAGCGCATTTCTCCTCTTCCTCGGGTCGTTGGTCTGGGCTCGTCCGCCCACCGACGATTTTTCGCTCTCGATCGTATCCTCCGCGCTGTATCTCGGGGTGGCCACCGCATCCATTTTCCTCCTCCGCTATCTCGCGCTTCAAAGCATTTCCCCATCCACCGTCGCTGTGTACCAGAACCTGACTCCCGTGTGTGCGATTCTCTTTGCGTACCTATACTTGGGAGAACCAATCCAGTCCAACACCATGGTGGGCGGTGGAATCATCCTCCTCGGCGCCGAAGTGGTTCGCAGAGCCAGTCAACCTCGATCGACAACCACCTATCCCTGGGCCAGACGTTGTTTCAACGGTTTGGCCGGCCTCGCCGGTAACCGCACGTCCAGCTGATCAGCGCCGACTGCACCTCTTCAGCACTGGAAAGACCGTCGCGACGGACGAAGTCGTGTCAACCGTCGGATGTGATTCGCCCGACTCCAGCACATATGGATATTGAGTAAGGCAGCAGGATGAAACAAGCCTTCCTGTCCGTACCTGAGCGGGAGGAATTATGGTGAGGCTGTTGGCATTGCGGAAATCAAAAATTCTTCGCGATTCGTTCAACGTGATGACGCTGCTCGGCGGAGCGGAGACGGATCTTGAAGATTACCCGACGGCTTT
>JBBRRM010000029.1:0-14489 GCA_038275915.1 Nitrospirales bacterium | reverse complement strand
TGTCTTCGAGTCGCTCGATCAGGTGCGCGAGATCAGCGCGGAGTGGATGCGGGAGTACAACGAAGAGCGGCCCCATGACGCCTTGGCCCGGGTGCCGCCCGCGACATATCGGGCCCAGATCACAGTCGGAAGTTCTCCTTTGCCACTGTCTCCTTGACGGGGAAGCTTACGATTGCAGGGGGCATGCGGAAATCTGCACTCCTCGAAATGTCTAGACTAAGAGCCGGGCTTTGCATAGCCCTCTTTAGTGAGCATCTCAGCCACATTGTGCCCATCGACGACGACATCCGCTACCAGGCGATCGTAGACATCTCGCACGTGCGGGACGATGTGGACTGGTCCCATGCGAAACAACTCTTCCAGCCGCAGTCTGGCGGCCTGTCCGCCCGGCTCGTTCAATTCCGGCGTGTCGATGCCACGGAGTCTGACGCGCTCGGCTCCATATCGAAACGTGTCACCATCAACCACTTGGACTTGCCGGCTGTCGACTATGCGCTCGATGCCACCGAGTGGTACAGAGGATTGCCGGTGGAGTCGCGATCGAACACCCTTGGCGCCGGATCGGCGCATCACCTTGGGTTTTTTGTGAGGATGGAGTTCCTTCTCACGATGAAGTCGATGGGGCTGGAGAGTGCTCCCGGATCGTGGTTCAGGCTTCCAGCAGAGATCACAAGAGGAGCGCATGGTGGCATCGGGCGATAATGGCATGGTGGGCAATGAGGAGGGTGGAGCGGTGGTTGCCTGAGTCAGTCCCTCATGAGGCATTGCGAACAAGAATGGCAGGGTCAAGAGAACAACCAGAACACATCGTCTTGGGGCTCTTCTAAGGACGCTGGATTTCTGTCGCAGGCGTTCCATACAACAGGGATTGAACGAGCAGGGTTCATGCCAGGAGAAAGGGGGCCTTCCAGCTTGATTGACAATGAAGAAATTCGCATGCTGAAATGCGCGGTATGTCGATTGGAAAGATATAAAGAAATGAAGGGGGTTGCATTATGGATATGATGGGACGTGTGGGGCTGGTCGAGATTCCGATCTTGATCGCGCCCGATCAAAAGGTCTGGATGGATCGCATGATTAAGGAAGGCAAGATCGCCATTCCTCCAGGCGGGACACTGGAAAAAGGTTCGCTCTATTCGATGTTTGTCCGCATGCTCCTGCATAATGCCATGGAAGAGCAGAAGAGGCAGGAAGTGTTGGATGCGGAGGACGAGGACGACGAATAAAGTAGCTGTTGAAAACGACCGCCAGCTTCGTTCTCGCCTCGAAAGCATCCTCACCGTAGCAAGGGGCTACGCCTCCGGTGCTCTCATCGGCTGCGGCCTTGCTGGCCGGTTGTTTTGAACAGCTTCCAGGAAGTCTGCGGCTGTATCAAGACCGATTCTGGAGTATCTCTTCCGATACAGCCGCAAGAACCCCTGGTTGAAGGGCTACAGCATGAAATCAGAACGACCAAATCTTATGCCATACGCCATGTGCTCTCAGCTATAAGCTCTTGAATGCAGCATACGCGGCATTGATCGTATGTTCGATATCGCGGGTTGAATGAGCGGTGGAGAGGAAAGCGGCTTCGAATTGAGAGGGGGCGAGGTAGATTCCCTGTTCCAGCATCTTATGAAAGAATTGCCCATATCGTTTCGTGTCTGACAGCTTGGCGGTATTCCAGTCCACCACCGGTCCTGGCACAAAGAACGCACCCAGCATCGAACCGACTCTGGTTTGCGTGAGCGGCACACCGGCTTTTTTCGCGGCCGCTCCAATCCCTTGGGCCAGGGCTGCAGATTTTTCTTCCAGCTTCTTATACACCCCACGGGCTTTGAGCTGCTTAAGCGTTTCAATCCCGGCGGATACCGCTAACGGATTTCCCGACAACGTTCCAGCCTGATAAACCGGCCCCGACGGCGCGATCAGATCCATGATCTCTTTCCGTCCTCCATAGGCTCCCACCGGCAATCCTCCGCCAATGATTTTCCCCAGTATCGTCAAATCCGGAGTCATCCCATAGAGCGTTTGAGCTCCCCCGTAGGTCACGCGAAAACCGGAGATCACCTCGTCGAAAATCAGGAGGATGTCGTTCTCGGTGGTGAGTTGTCGGAGTGCCTGCAAAAATCCAGGTGCCGGCGGCACGACGCCCATATTCCCCGCAATCGGCTCCAGAATAATGCAGGCCAGCGTATCCCGATGTTCTTTGACGATCTGTCGAACCGCCCGGATGTCATTGTACGGGACGGTCATGGTGTGCTTCGCAAAATCAACCGGGACTCCAAGTGAATCCGGGATTCCCAACGTGGCCAGGCCGGAACCCGCCTTGGACAGCAAATAGTCGCTGTGACCGTGATAGCACCCTTCAAATTTCAGAATATTGTCCCGCTTGGTAAACCCACGGGCGACACGAATCGCACTCATGACCGCCTCGGTTCCAGAACTGACGAGTCTGACCTTCTCCATCGATGGGAAGGCGTCGCGGATCATTCGGGCGAGGATGACTTCCAGTTCGGTCGGGGCCCCGTAACTGGTTCCGTTTGCGGCAGCTTTTTTGATCGTCCGGACGATCGAAGGGGCAGCATGACCCAGGATCATCGGACCCCATGACAGGATGTAATCGATGTAGGTATTTCCATCCACATCGAAAAGCCGGGCGCCTTTTGCGCATTTGATAAACCGGGGTTGACCCCCGACAGAGCGAAAGGCCCGCACGGGACTATTCACGCCCCCTGGAATCAATTGCTGAGCTTCAGCGAACAGTTTGGCGGAACGAGTGGTTTTCATAATGGGGGCGCACAGTAACATGCAGTGGGGCCTCGGTCAAGAAAGGGAAAATCCCTGCGCGTCACGATGCGACTGGGGCCAAAAAGTGTCAGAAGAAATACGTTCTTCCACACATTTTTATCAGGGCTATTTCACTGCGAGCTAGGGACTGTTCGTAATACCTTGCAAATGGGCAGTTTCCTGCTACCAATCAAGTGCGGCCTAAGTCTTGCGTTCTTTTCCACACGCAGTTTTCGGAATTTTAGAAACGAGTAAGGGATCAACGATGAAGATTGTTTGTTCGTGGTGCCGACAAGAGGGGAAAACCGAGCTGGTGGGTGAGAAGGCTCCTCTCGACGATGCTCGGGAAACTCATGGGATATGTGTCTTGCACCGCCTTGACGTCGAAGCCAGCTGGCAGGCGTCGATTCACGCAACTCCACATTCAGGTTTTGCGACCGGATTGTCTTCTGTGCTCTTTCGCTGGACCGGTTTGCTGAGCATGAACAAAAAGACGCGCCTGTAGGATGGGCATTGTCTGATGATCCCGCCGTCTTCGACCTTGCCGTTTCGGCCTCATCTATCGATCAAGTCTGGCAGGTGGCTAACCCCCTTGAAAACTCGTAGTATTGAGCGCTAGGTGCGTTTTGAGGGAGCCTGACGACGTATCCCCGGATCCCGAGTCGGTCCTTCAGTGACTTCTGTCATCCTCCAGTGGGCCCGCTTGGCTTTCTCTCGTTCCGATACGGCGAACAGCACATGAAACGGCGTCGCCCGTCGCGCGCCCATTCCCGCCTGTCCGTTTCCCCAGGCCTCTCCCGCATCACGCAAAATCTCAAGAAACGTTTCATACTCTTCTTCGTCATCGGGCAAAGCTTGCACGGCATCGGTGATGAGCAGGATATAGCCCTTGGCTGGCAACCACTCCAGGTCGGCCAGACATTCCTCAAGAGCATCCCAGTTGTGGCCGAAGTAGTCCGGAAAATCCAACGCACGGGCAAATTCAGTGAGGAGGCCGGCAGTGGTTTGGCACTTGACGCCTTTAATGATCTTGAGTGCAAATCCGTTCGGAGGCCGCACCAGAGTTTCAGCCCTTTGCCCGGTTTTGACCGTCAGCAATGTGGTCCAGGGAGCCTTCGTCGATTGAAGGTAGCCGGTCAATGTCAGTGCCTGTTTTGGGGCCATGGTCTTTCAGTCAATGAAATGAAGGTTCGGTAGTGGTCCCTGGTGTAGTAGACCGTTCCCGTCTCTTGCTCAATGACGATTCGTTCTGCATCCCGCGGGCGGCCGCGTACTGTTGGATTCACATCGTACTCACGATAATGACCGTGAGGCAGCCGTCCTTCACGATTCTGAAACACTTGGCCGCCGATATATCCGGGAAGGACGTGGCCCCCACGTTGCTGAATTGCCGCCAGCAGGTCTTTAGCTTTTTGTAGAGGGTCCTTCGCGACTCGATGCCATGGTCGATCGGGAGGCGGCGCGGCTTCGTGAAGAGTCGGATCTGCGGACGGAGCGGATAGGACAGCGGCAGCGGTTGGTTCAGATGGCGAGCCTGCATTGGAGAAACCTGTGGGGTTGCCGAATAATAGCCCTCCGAGGACGACGAGTATTCCATAGACCTTCCAGGTTCGATCCATAGGTTCGCATTTATTAGGACGAGGCGGAGTTCCGCTGTGCGAACCCTAGCATGCACGATCGCGGAGGATCAACGGGCGTGCTAGCAGGATGTCCCTCGAGCTGTTGCGTACCAACATAGTTTTCCGCAGTCTGCCAGGGTGGGAATTGTTGCTATCGCCCATTCGCCGGCGTAGCATCCAGCATATTTTCATTTGCTGAGGTGCACTCACGTCCGGCAGGCATCCATGATCGCATATGCAAGGCGGAGCGAAGGAGGTACAGAGATTGGAAGGCGCAGTGGACCGGCTTGAGTTTGTCACAGTCGAAGGACTCCTGGCCTATGGGGAGATGCTGTCGCGTCGCACCGCCGGTGAGGGAATTGCACTTCCCCCCATCCCGCCTTCTGAAGTTGATCGACCACAGCGAACCTCTGACGCCATGGGGAAGCTCAGGGCGTTTGTGCAGCAGGCCCAGGCGGGTTTTCCCGGGGCAGCGGAGTATCGCGCGGCCCGTCGCGATGTGATCGAAGAGGGGTGCCGGGGCGACGAGCTGGTGTTCTTTGCCGCTTGGAATGCGCTCCTCGCAGCAGGCGAGTTGGCTCCGCTCTTCCGTATGCCAATCGCGTCAGTCCGGAAGCCGACGCACCGCCGGCCTGTGGCGATCGTCCCGCGCGCACAACTGACGCCGCAGCTAGTCGAAGATCGCATCGTGCTGGACTTGGGCGAGGATCGGTTTTGGCTTTTGCCGCGGGATTTAACCGGTCGCACGCTCCTGTTCACGATGCGCCATGGCGTCTCACGCGTGGAGAGCGGCACCTACCGGGTCGGGCGTCGCCTCGCGAACGTGCTGGATCCTGAACGAGGCGTTCCGAAGGCCGATGCGGTCGGAGCAGCCCTGGCGAGAATGCTGGGCGTGGTCGGACAACAATTGGATTTCCTGCATATTCACAACTATCTCGATCCGCGTGCCTTCATCCATCTGGTAAGCCAGAGTCCCAATACGAGGCAACTGTATGAGCGGGTCGTCGCGGCGCTGATGCAAGCGCAGGCGGAGCATGCTGAAGCACTCCCACCCGCTTGCGATCCCGCCCTGGACTCCCAGGATTTCGGATGGGTCACAGGTCTCGAGAAGAAGGTGGAAGCCGAGGAGGCCGCAAAGGCCTTTGGTGTGGATGTACAGACGGCCAAGCGCCTGATCAAACATCCACTCTATAGCTACCCGGGCGGGCATTCGTTCTTCGATGTCTATGTCGATATCGTCGATGGATTCCGCCGGTTGGGTCAGTCTCACCAGGGGAAGGCCGTGTGTGTGTACAGCCACAGTTCCACACTACGGGCGCTCATGATTTATCTCGATCCTCGTCCTTTCCGCGAGGCCTTCACCGAGTTTGGCGAATATAAGGAAGGGCAGGATAACGTGGTGCTGTTGACCTATGAACAGGGGCTTTTATCCGGCTATTCCACCGCCGTGGGTTTGTCAGCGCGGGAACGGGCGGCGCGAGAAACCTGGGTAAAGGTCGAGCGCGAACGTAGAGATCGGATCACACTCAAGCCCCGCCAGATCAAGCGAATTGTAGCATTAGTCTCAGGCGGCGATTTCGCCGGTGCCGGCGCCGCGTTGAAAGAGTTGCGCGTGACAGGACATCGATTTGGCCTGGAAGTCTATTTCGCCCGTCACGGATTTTTAGGTCTCGCCAACAACTGGATCGAAGCGGTGACCGAAGACGACACTCGCGGCATGGGCAGCCATGCGAGCAGTCCGATTGGGAGCAGCCGCTTCGAAGATTTCAAGGACGAGCAGGTACAGCAGGCCACCATGCGGCACCTTCAGCCTCATATGGAAGATGGAGCCTTGGTCGTCATTGGTGGGGACGGGAGCCTTCGAGGCGCGCGAGCGCTCTACGAAGGATTCGGAGTGCAGAGCGTCGGGATTCCTGGCACGATCGACAATAATCTTGCAGGGACGACCTCCCTGGGTTTTCATTCAGCCGTGTCTCTGGCGAATCAATCCATCGAGTCGCTGAAAGCGACCAGCTCCGCCATGGGCAGCGTCTTTTTCGTCGAGATTATGGGGGCGGGGTCCGGCCACCTTGCTCTCGCCTGTGCCTATCAGGCTAGAGCGGAAGGCCTTTTAGTCAATGAACATCCTGATCCGGACGCATACATAGACGAGGTCATCCTGGGCACACTCAAACGCACACTGGGTGTCCCCAACAAGAGCCATTTGTTTGTGGTGGCGGAGCAGACGCCCCATCGCCATCACCCGGATGGCGGCGTGCGGGGACTTGTCGAGTATGTGGCGAGCACGCTGACCACGTGGCCACAGTTTCAGGCACGCCCCGGCGAATATCGCCTCGCCCCTGCGACCAAGGCCACGATCCTCGGCCACACATTGCGGGGGGCGCCCCCGACCCCCGAAGACAAGACCCTCGGACAAGACCTGGCCTATGAAGCGATTCGCCGCCTCGTCAAAGAGCCGGAGCGGGTGGTCGGATGCATGCTGGCCTATCGCGGGCCAGGCACTATCGACGCGATCCCGCTCCATGCTGTGGCACCGAAGCAGTTCGACTGGGAGATCTTTGCCAGAATGCACGGCAACGAGCTGCCGTAGCAGACTGTAGAGCGGTGCGTCTTACCGTGAAGACCATTTCCTCACGTCACTTATTCGTGTCACAGAGCGACTCGATCAGGATGAAGGACGCAGCCTGGGCGTGAAACGGCGGTTGCGTTGTGAGCTTGGAGGTCGTTTGTTAGAATGACTATCCCTGGACATCATCGCGAGAAGAGCGAGAAGATCAGGATGTGTGCGCAATGCGGGATGAGTCGAGAGATCCTGTCCCGCCTGTCTTGTCTGTCTCGCGCTGCCCGCATCCTCATTTGAACGATAACCAGTGAACAGCGTGGTCTATGCGGAAAGCTAAAATCGTGTGCACCATTGGTCCCGCCAGCGATTCGGCCGTCTTGCTGGATCAGTTGATCGAGAGCGGCATGGATGCGGCGCGACTCAATTTTTCTCATGGGACCCACGAATCACATGCACACGCAGTCAAGGCCATTCGGGAAGCAGCGGAGCGTCGGCACGTCGCGGTGGCGATCATCCAGGACCTGCAAGGACCGAGGATCCGGGTTGGGGAAGTCGATGAGGATGGGCTCGTTCTCCTTGCCGGTCAGACGGTGAGGCTCGTGACGACTCTGCTCCGGTCCGGCGGTCAGCTCGGGGTACAGTCCATCACTGAATCCGGCGTGCGTGAGATTCCGGTGACGTATCAATACTTGGTGCGGGATGTTCGGCCGGGCGCCCACATCCTGATTGACGATGGGTTGATCGAGCTGATTGCTGATCGGATTGCCGACAGCGCACTCGAGTGCCGAGTCGTGATCGGGGGACGGCTGATTTCGCACAAGGGCATGAATCTCCCAGATACGCGCATCAGCGCTCCCACACTCACGGATAAAGATCGTGACGATCTCCGGTTCGGCATCGCTCAGGGGGTGGATTATGTGGCTCTCTCATTTGTCCGGGGTGCCGAGGACGTCATAGCCGCAAAGAAGTTGATGGCTGACTGGGGAGGCGACATCCCGATTATTGCGAAGATCGAAAGGCCGGAAGCAGTTCAGAGCTTGGACGCGATTCTTGGGGAGGCAGACGGCGTTATGGTTGCGCGGGGCGACCTGGGAGTGGAAATGGGGCCGGAGGCAGTCCCGATCCTACAGAAGCGCATTATTGCCGAAGCCAATCGCCGCCGCCGCCTGGTGATCACGGCCACTCAGATGTTGGAGTCCATGACGCACCATACGCGCCCGACCAGGGCCGAAGCCTCGGATGTGGCGAACGCGGTGTTCGATGGGACTGATGCCGTGATGCTGTCCGCAGAAACGGCGATCGGACGGCACCCGGTCGAAACAGTCCGTGTCATGGATCGAATCATTCGTGCCGCGGAAGAAGGGACTCGATCGTGGTGCACGCGCTCGGCCGACGAGCCGCAGGGGGGAGGCTCGTTTCCTGAAGCCATTTGCCATTCGGCTTCATCGGCAGCCTCAGTCATCGGCGCGAGCGTCATCGTGGCATTTAGCGAGCGGGGTACGACGGCGCGCCTGCTCTCGAAACAACGGCCTGCCGCATCAATTATTTCATTGACCCCTTTTGAAGCCATACGGCAGCGGATGGCGCTGTATTGGGGTGTGATTCCTCACACGATGCGACAGATCGCTCAAACGGATGAGCGGATTGATGAAGCGGAACGCCGCCTGAAGACCGAAGGACTGGCGACTACCGGACAGAAGATCGTGATTCTGTCGGGCACCAGGATTGGCCAGCCGGGGGAGACCAATTTCATGAAGTTGCACAAAGTCGGGTGAGCTGAGGCGGCTGAGTTGTGCCTGCACGGAGCCTGCGAGCCGAGGGCTCCAATGCCGGAGATTCGCAACGGACTCGATCCTATAAGGGAAAAGAGAGATTGAAGGAAAAGAGCACAGGATGACGCTCAACGTGATTGGGCGGTTAGTATGTATTTTCTGTCAGTTGCTGACGCTAGTGTTGTCGGCCGGAGCAGGGCTCGCGCAGACCGGGTCCCTTGAGCACTCACCGTCTGATGTGGTGAAGCAATATCTGGCGCTCGATTATAAAGGGGCTCGGCTCGATGCCATGTCAGTCGATACGGTTGCTCCCTACACGGGTTGGCAGGAGGAGCCGACATGGGGACATGTCGTGGTAACGCGGGGCTTTGTGGTGGCGGAGCACTATCGCCAATGGGAGGTCGTGGATAGGCTGGAGGTTATCATTCCGGTCACCTTTCAAGTCATAGGCTCGGTGTATCTGGAAACCGCCGGTTTCGTCCATGAGTCCGGGACAGAAGAGGTTTGGTTTCGCGTGAAAGCCGTGAAGAATCGATGGAGAATTGTCGAGCCGATGCTACCCCCCCACGTGGGGCAAAAGCGGATGTTGAATGTCGTGCGCGAAGCGTGGTTGAAGGAATCCGACCAGACGAAGCGGGATCGTCTCGGGCTGTTACAAGACGAGTTACGAAAGGTAAAATGATGGGAAAGACATCGGTCGAGCTGTTGATTTTCGACCTGGACGGGACGCTCATCGAGTCCAAGTGGGATATTGCTGCGTCGGTGAACCTCACCTTGGCTGAGCTGGGGCTGCCGCAGCGGTCGGAGGAGGAAATCTTCGGGTTTGTGGGGGATGGGGTGAAACAACTGCTGCGCTTGTCGGTCGGCGAGAGCACCCGGGTCACCTTCGATGAAGCATTGCGTGTGTTCAGAGGCCAGTACTTGGCCCATTGCCTCGATCGTACGGCGTTTTATCCAGGCATCGGAGAGGTGCTCACGCATTTCGCAGGTAAGCGGAAGGCTGTGGCCACCAACAAGTCGATCGAATACACGAATGTCATTCTTCAAGGGCTGGGGGCGAATCATTTTCAGTATGTCGTCGGAGGCGATCACGGGTTTGGATTGAAACCGGAACCGGGCATGTTGTTGCATGTGATGGAACAAATGAATGTGTCGAAAGAACAGACCGTGCTCGTCGGGGATAGCACCAACGATATTAACGGGGGGCATAACGCCGGCATTCGTGTCTGTGCCGTCGGATATGGCATGGGGAATCGAGCCAAGATGGCAGCCTGCCGCCCGGATTGGTTTATCGAAAGACCGGAACAACTCATGGAGCTTTTCATATGAACAACACGATGAGGTTTAGATTGATGTTGAGTAAGGACGACCTAAAAAAGAGTCGCTGGTATCTGATTTTCTGCCTAAGCCTTGGCCTGAACCTTATTCTGAACCTCGACCTGCCGCTTGCGGCATCATTTGGCCTGGCCGATCGTGTGGTGGAACAGAAACTCGCGAACGGATTGACTGTGCTCATGGTCGAACGGCATCAGACTCCGGTGGTCTCGGTCAACATGACCTTTGGGGTCGGTGGCGTGAATGAACAGGTTGGTCAAACCGGCCTGGCGCACCTCTATGAACATATGGCATTCAAGGGCACGAGGACGGTAGGCACGAAGGATTATGAGAAGGAACGCCCCATTCTCGAAGAGTTGTATCGAGTGGGGACAGAGTTGGAGCAGCGGCAACGGGAGCTCGGACGGAGAGGCGTAGAGAGAACGGCAAGTCCCGAGGATCGCACTGCGCTCGAGGCGCTGCAGAAACGATTCACCGAACTACAAGAGCAGGCAGGGCAGTTTGTGGCGGCCAATGAGATGGCCTTACTCTACCAACGCCATGGGGGAGTCGGACTCAATGCGGCGACCGGTAAGGACCTGACTCGTTATATGATCAGCCTGCCCGCGAATCGTCTGCCTCTGTGGGCTGCGCTCGAAGCCGATCGAATGGCACATCCGGTCCTCCGCGAATTCTACAAAGAACGTGGGGTGGTCATGGAGGAGCGTCGGTTGCGAAATGACGATAGCCCCAGCGGGCTGTTGTTTGAAACCTTTACCTCGGCAGCGTTTCGCGCCCATCCCTATGGCGTTCCGACCATCGGCTGGGAGTCGGACATCCTCTCGCTTACCCCTGCCGAGACCGAGGCCTTCTTCAAAGCCTATTACGGTCCCGGCAATGCCACGATTGCCATCGTAGGCGATATCAATCCGAAGGAGGTCATGACGTTGATCGAGCAGACGTTCGGCAGAATACCGGCCGCATCTCCGCAGCCTCCGATCGTCACCGTCGAGCCGCCTCAACGAGGGGAGCGCCGCGTGGAAGTGGAATTCGATGCCGAACCGTCGGTGGCCATTGGGTTTCACAAGCCGGCATTGGGCCATCGCGATGATTACGTTTTCGATGTGATCGATGCCGTGCTGAGCGACGGACTCACTTCCCGGCTCTATACGAATCTGGTGCGCGAGAAACGAATCGCCGCCTCGGTGAATTCCGATTCGAACTATCCGGGGGTCCGTGCTCCGAATCTATTTGTGCTCAATGCCACGCCGCTTGCGCCCCATACGACGGCAGAGATCGAGACGGCCATCTATGCCGAACTCGAACGACTCAAGAGGGAACCGGTCTCCGCCAAGGAATTGGAGAAAGTGTTGAATAACCTCGATGCAGATCTGGTGCGGGCGCTCCGTTCTAACGGAGGCCTTGCTTCCCAGCTGGCGCTCTATCAGACGGTGGCGGGAGATTGGCGCTATGTCTTGAAAGCCAGGGATAAGATTGCCTCGGTGACGACGGCGGATATCCAGCGCGTGGCCGCTGAGTATTTCACGAAGTCGAACCGCACAGTGGCCACATTGGTGAAGAAGGGAGGCGAAAAGAAAGTTGCTGCGGCGCCGGTGCACGAGGTGGCGCGATGACGCAGATAAGCAGCGAGAGAACAGAAGTGAAGGGAGTAAGGATGAGGACTCGAGCCGCGCTTGCAGCCGTAGTCGCGATGCTATCGATCATGAGTTCTGTCATGGTGGTCTGTGCGGGAGAGCTTGCCCTGGGCGATCCCCGGCAAATGACGTTTACGCCGGTTGAGTTCACCCCGCCTGAACCGGATCGCGTGGTGCTCGAGAACGGGTTGGTTGTGTATCTCCTCGAGGACCATGAGCTGCCATTGGTCAGCATGACAGCGACCATGCGAACGGGCGGCTGGCTCGATCCGGCAGAGAAGATCGGCCTGGCCTCGTTGACCGGTTCCGTCATGCGGACGGGCGGAGGCGGCGGTCTGTCGTCCGAACAGGTGGACGAGGAACTGGAACAGTTTGCCGGGGATGTGGGCATCTCGATTGGACGGCAATCGGGTTCCGCGTCGCTCGATGTGCTCAGCAAGGACGTGAAGCGGGGGCTCCAGATTTTCGCGGGGCTCATTCGGACACCGGCTTTTGAACCGGCGCGTGTGGAACTGGCCAAACTGCAGACCATCGAAGGGATTCGCCGCAGGCAAGACAATCCTGGTTCGATCGTCGGCCGCGAGTTCGTGAAGCTCTTGTATGGTGCGGACCATCCGACGGCGCGTGATAGCAGCATCGAGTCTATCACCCGTATTACCAGAGATGATCTGGTGGCCTTTCACCAGAAGACCATTCAGCCGAACGGCATGATGCTGGGGGTGACGGGAGATTTCGACAAAGCCGCGATGCTGGCTCTGCTGCGCGAAGTGTTCGGCAATTGGAAACATGGCGAGGTGCCGGTCCTGGCGATTGCCGATGTTCCCAAGAGCCTGATGGAGAAGCCGGTTGTCAGATTCGTCAATAAGGATACGTCGCAAACGCATCTTCGCTTGGGGCATCTGTCGATCAAAGAGCAGGATCCGGACTATGTGGCGTTGGCGATTGCCAATGACATTCTGGGGGGCAGTTCCTTTCGCAGCCGTCTCTTTAACGATGTGAGGACGAAGCGAGGCTTGGCCTACTCGGTGGGCAGCCGGCTGAATGTCGGGGTACACGATCAAGGCGTCTGGCTGATGCGCGCAGAGACGAAGCTGCCGTCGACGCAAGAGGTCATCGCCCGGTTTGTCGCGAACTTGGAACGGATGCGGACCGAGTTGGTGTCAGACAGCGAGCTGGCGGAAGCGAAAGAGGCCTATGTGAACTCGTTTATATTCTCCTTCGCTAGTTCGTCGGCGATCGTGGGCCGCTTGATTGAACTGGAATATGACGGGCTTCCCAAAGATTTTCTCCAGCAATTGCGCGCCCGCGTGATCGCATTGACGAAAGATGAAATCCTGGCGGCAGCAAAGAAACATTTCCATCCTGAGCGGCTGACCATTGTCGCCGTCGGGGCCGGCGAGGCCCTGCCGAAGTTGCTGTCGGGATTTGGGGATGTGAAAGAAATAAAGTTGTCTCCGGAGAGCTGAAGCGGAGAGGGGGTCCTGTCGCCGACCAGCCCGACCGTCCTCGCACGCCGCCCGGTGTAGGGACCCCGCTGCGGGCGGTCGGGCACCCTGGTCGGCGCCACCCGCTCTAGAAAGTGAAGCCTCCGGAACTTTGGTAGGGGAAGGGCTGATGGTCTAGTCGAGGATTGTGTTCGCGCAGTGAGGTTTGACCAAACCACCCGCTCAGAGAAGTCGTGATCAAGAGAGTAAGAGAAGCGGTGGTGCACATCAGGAAAGCCATACTACAGCGCATTCCGGATGCTCTGGATATGGCTGGGAATGCGGCCAATTGTGAAGGGAGGTCGTGGTGGTGACCTATCTGATGCTGCTCAATTGGACGGATCAGGGAATCAAGAACGTCAAGGAGTCCCCGAAGCGATTGGATGGGGTGAAGAAGCTCGCAAAGGATATGGGTGGCGAGGTGAAGGGGTTCTATATGACGTTGGGCGCGCATGACCTGGTCCTTATCGTCGACCTGCCCAACGACGACAAGCTTGCGAGTTTCGGCCTCAAGGTGGGCGCGCTCGGCAATGTGCGGTCCACGACTCTCAAGGCCTATTCCGAGGATGACTATCGTCGCATCATTGGCGGCCTAAGCTAAAATAAACGGACGCGACACACACATGCCAGGCAAGGAGCAACAGGCTATCAGTTGAAGCCTTCGCTACCTGCCTCCTGTCCCTCGCCTGAAGGGTATTCTCATGCCGCTCGAAGACGAGTTCTGTGACATCATCAAGAAGGCCCGCATCGGACACGCCTGGTCCGTGGAGGATGTGGCGCGTAGCACCGGCCTTCCGGGGGCCGATATCACCGCACTCGAACGAGGCGATCAGCCGCGCGACCGGGCGGAAATACGCGCCCTCGCCACCGCCTTAGGGCTCCGCCAGGGTCCGTTGGAACAGATCGTCCTGGAGAAGTGGGTTCCTCAACCGATTCCTTCGATCCCGGGGATCGAAACTATAGAGGGCGAGATCAACGGCTACGCGGTCCATGGCTATATCGTGCATGATTCCGGTGAGGCACTCCTCATCGATACAGCGTACAACGCTCCGGCGATGATCGCCTGGCTGGAATCTCATCGGCTCAGGCTGACCGGCATCTGTCTGACCCATGGGCACGCGGACCACGCAGAGGGGATTCACGACCTCCTGGCACGATGGTCGGTTCCGGTCTATCTGGGTCCAGACGATATCGGTCTCCTGCGCTGGAAGCCCTCGGAGGACCGTCTTACTGCTCCCAACGACGGACGTGCCATTTCAGTTGGGCGTCTTCGCGTCCGCTGTCTCACCACACCCGGCCATACGCCTGGTGGT
>JBBRRM010000028.1:0-14717 GCA_038275915.1 Nitrospirales bacterium | reverse complement strand
GAAGTGCGCACCGTGGACCTCAGCGCCAGTCTCATCCCGAAACTCGAGGAGTACCGGAGTTGGCTGGAGGTGGAACTGATGGGACGCCGCTGGGGTGACACTCCGTGGCTTTTCCCGACTGATCAGGGGAAACTCTTCGAGGAGCGGCATATTCGGCGTGTGTTTCATCGCGTCCTTCGCCGAGCCAATCTGCCAACCTTCCGCCTGTACGACCTGCGCCACACCTTTGCGAGTCTGCTCCTTTCATCGGCTGTCCCGTTATTGTACGTCAGTCAGCAACTTGGTCATGCCAATCCGACAACGACGTTGAAGTATTATGCGCGATGGATTCCGAGTGGTGACCACCGCCATGTCGACGTGCTCGACAAGGGACTTGAGAAATCTTGGCACCAAAACCTGGCACCAAGTTTAAAAAACGAGTCTTCCCGCGCAGAAGTGATTGATTTAACAGGTGGGTATCCCCTTACCCCATCACCGCTGACCCATGATGATGAATCAGCAACCACTCATCCCCGATCCGCTCGAAGAGATTCGTGGCTAAGACCCGGGCCTGCTGTGGCTCATCGGATTGATGGGTGGTAATGTTCTCCACGCAGACGACCCAGGCCATATCGCCGGCGACCTGCACCGTGACGTCGGAGAGTTCGAATGTCATGGAAAAGGTATTATTGAAGATCAACACCCAGGAGTCGCGGACCGCAGGCCAGTCCGACCGCAACGTCCAGCCGGGATGGATGCAGGTCACATACTCTTGATGCGCCCAAATCTTATCCATTTCGCTAATGTCGAGGTTACCGAAGGCAGCATAGAATGCGTGGTTCGCTTTGTTCACTTCTTCGATGCGTTGTGCCAGCATGCGCGACTCCTTACCAGAAAAATGAGCCGTATCATACTGCAATCACGGAGGCGAGGGCGAGGGGAGAATGTAGGGGATGGAAACAGCCAGGCCATCCTTCTTGCTCGCCGCCCGCGCACGATAAGACTGTGCTCGCATGAGTTATGGGCGTGTGAGAATGATGCGCGCAGGGAAGGATGACATGGCTATTCCCTTTATCAAGAGGGAGAGACATAAAAGACTCGATATTAGCAGGCTGCAGGAAAACGACCTCGGCAGGCTAAACTTCGATAATTCCCATGTCTGGCCTATCAGAAAAACACATTGGCAGGCTGCTCAAAAAGGACGTCCAGCGAGGCCGCAGGCGAGTCGAAACCGGAGGCGTACCCTCCGGGGTACGTTGAGGATTTCGATGAGCCGAGAACAAAGCTGGTGACCTTTTTCAGCAGCCTGCTAAGTTCTGGGTCGGGACGTTTGCCGATCCACGACCCACACTCCGGCCAGGATCAGCACAATGCCGAGGATTTCGCTCGTGCCCACTGGTTCTTTCAACAACACCGCGGAAAGGACGACAGCGGCTACGGGAGTTAGATTCCCCAGCACGGAAGCGCGCGAGGGCCCAATGCCCTTGACGCCGAAGAGCCAGGCCTGTTGCGCGATGGCCGTCGCGAACAGGACCAGATATCCCAGCGCCATCCAGTCTCCGGGCGTTACGGATTCGAGTCCCGCATCCAGCATTTTGCGATCCGTCCGCAACAGGGGAATTTGCAGAACAGTAGCGACGAGCAACGTCGCCCAGTTGACGGTCAAGGCTGAGTGGCGTTCCATGAGTTGTCGACTGCCAATACTGTAGACGGCCCAGCTCACCACGCCGAGAAAGACCAGCAGGCTGCCGAAGAGCGGCTGATCGCCCGCAGCCTGAAATCCCGCCACTGAGACCAACCCCACGCCCGCAAAAGATAGAACACCGCCCGCCCACACAGCGCGCAATGGAACATCGTGAATCAACATGGCGGACAGCAGCGCGGTCACCACCGGGCTCGACCCGATGATCACCCCACCCACGGCTCCGCTTACATATTTGAGACCCATGAGAATGAGCAGATGGTTACCCAATACCCCGAGCCCGAGCAGCGCCAACATACCCACATCCGCCTGCGTCAGCTTGGCTAAGCTGCCCTCCTGCCACCACCACGTGCTCAGAAGAATCGCCAACCCGCCGATGTCCCGTAAGACGGATGCCTCGACGGCAGAGAAGGACCCGAGGGCCATTTTCTGTGCCACGATCGAGCCTCCCCAGAGGACCGCTGCGAGAACGACCGATCCGTAGGCCAGGCTGGTAGGAGGAGGTGTCATGCAGTATGGGGATACCGTCGTTTCCGTGTGCCCGTCAAGGAGTATTGTCCGACCAGCTTCGGTTGGCGAGACTGTGTGGGCGAAGTTACTCGGCAAGATGTTGAAAAAGTCCGCCAGTATCGCTCTTCAGCAGCCTCACCCTTAGCCTGGCTTCCGCCTCACCACCAAGACTCCGTCACGAATCGTGACGAGCACCGCGGAGACCAGCGGATCACTCGATACCGTTCGATTCAGCTCTTGAATGGCCGCCGTCCTCTCATCCGGCGCCGGCTGTTTCAGCACATCCCCATTCCACAGGACGTTATCGATCAGAATCACACCCCGGGGCGATAGTAAATCAAGCGCCCGCCGGTAGTAATTCACATAGTTGGTCTTATCGGCGTCAATGAAGATCAGATCGAACGGTCCCTTGAGAGACCTCATCGTATCGAGCGCCGGCCCCATGCGAATCTCGACTTTCTTGCCGACCGGCGATCGCTTCATATAGGTTCGAGCCAACGCGGCCGACTCCTCATCGATCTCGCAGGTGATCACCCTCCCATCCGCCGGTAACGCTTCCGCAAAACAGAGTGCGCTATATCCGGTGAACATGCCGATCTCCAACACGCGTGCGGCCTGCACCAGCTGCGTCATCATCTTCAGAAAGGCCCCTTCGAGCGGCCCGACGATCATCTGCGGAGACTCCATTCGCCGCTCGGTCTCTTCCCGCAAGGCGCGACAGAGTTCCGACTCCGGCATGGAATGGGCCTGGGCATAGGCCTCAATGTCAGCAGAGATGAGTGTCTTCATAGCTTTGGGGATCCAATGGTTTGAAAAACGGACAGTTCGATGCGTACACTACTGACTGGTGCAGATGGGCGCGATCATAGCATGACGGTCCCTGGAGGAGACACCCTACTGTGAAGACCTTGAAAACCGTGGAAGACTTAACGACCAGACTCTTGGAGATTCAGCGCATTAACAGCGCCGCCTCACTCCTCTCGTGGGATCAGGAAACTTACATGCCGGCAGGTGGAGGCGAGGCGCGCGCGGAACAGATTTCAACGCTCCAGGGCATCGCACATGAGAAGCTCGTCTCGCCGGAGATTGAACAGCTGCTCGCCAGCTGGGTCGATCCACAGACCGGTGAAGTCCGTGACAGTCCCGGGGATACCTGGGATGAGCCAACTCGATCGTTGCTACGCGAAGTGTGGCGTGACTATAGCCGCGCGAAGAAGCTGCCCTCCCATTTCGTCGTGACGCTCAGCCGGGAATGTTCGCTGGCGCAGCAAGTGTGGGCCGAGGCAAAAGAAAACCACGCCTTCTCGCAATTTCTCCCGAACCTCCGCACGGTCCTGGCGCTCAAGAGAGAAGAGGCTGAATACCTAGGCTACCGAGACTCGCCATACGATGCCTTACTCGATGTGTACGAGCCCGGTTCCACCATCGCGGCATTGCGCCCACTCTTCGTACAGATCAAGGGACGTCTCGTGCCGCTGCTCAAAAAAATTCAGCAGAGTTCGGTTCAGATCGACGACACGATTTTATTTCACACCTTCGATCAGGCACGCCAACTGGAGTTCGGCCGGATGGTCTTAATCGCCATGGGATATGACTTCGAACGGGGACGCCTCGACTTGGCGGCTCATCCCTTCACGACGTCATTCCATCCGACGGATGTTCGCGTGACTACCCGTGTGCACGAACACGATCTGCAATCCTGCCTGTTCAGTTGTATCCATGAAGGCGGCCATGGGTTGTACGACCAAGGTCTCGATCTCCAATACTTCGGCACGCCGCTTGGCGATTCGGTCTCGCTCGGCATTCATGAGAGCCAATCACGTATGTGGGAAAACTGCGTGGGACGGTCGCGGGCGTTCTGGCAATTCTTTTACCCCATGCTGCAGCAAACCTTTCATCATCAATTGCGCTTTCTCGATGGGGAACAATTCTACGCGGCCATCAATCGCGTGAAGCCCTCGCTGATTCGGGTCGAGGCCGATGAACTCACTTACAATCTCCACATCATGCTCCGGTTCGAAATCGAGCAGGATCTCATCGAAGGGAAAACGCGTGCAGAGGACTTGCCGGGGATCTGGAACCAGAAAATGGAGGAATACCTGGGCATCGTCCCCTCGAACGATGCGGAAGGCGTGCTGCAAGACGTGCATTGGTCGTTAGGCGCCTTCGGCTATTTCCCGACGTACACGCTCGGCAATCTCTATTCCGTCCAATTCTACGAGCAGGCCAAGCTGGAGATTCCGCATCTGGAGGATGAAATTGCAGCGGGACAGCTGATGGTGTTGCGGCGATGGCTCGGACAAAAGATTCATCGCTGGGGCCGGATGTTCACACCGGACCATCTTGCGCAACGCGTAACAGGAAAAAGCCTCGACCCTGAACCGTTCTTGTCGTATGTGGAACGGAAGTATGGCGAGCTCTACCAGCTCTAGCGAGATGCAGGAACACAATTGTACACTATTGGAAATCCCACGGTCCGCATGTCTCAGAAAACAGGACGACCCCTCAGGATGCTCAAAAAGTTCGTCCCGCAAGGCCGCAGCGAGTGAAGGGCCGAGGCGTACCCTCCGGGTACGTTGAGGGTCTGAACGATGCTGGCGGACTTTTTCAGCATCCTGATAGTGAGAGGCTAGTATCCCATCGCCAGATTGAGCTTGGCCAGTGTTGCGGCGGACAACAGGAACTCAGACTGCACTTCAATACGGGACGGCACCAGAAGCGTCGTGTGGAAGACAATGTCGCGGATAGGAATTTTAAACTCCGGGTCCTGAGGCGTACTCAGTTCGACTGATTCCACCGACTGGGTGATGGTCCCGCTGTCTTGCGGGCCATACACCGACACCACTGCTTTCAAAATCTCCATAACCTTCTCGTTCGTTTCGACCCCTTCTATACTTTTTTCCAGTAAGGGAATGACCTCTTCCTGTGCCTGGTCCGATAACGTAAAGTTTTCCACCCGTTCTTTTCGGCGCAGGGACATCAGGTCGTTATCGAGGTCCTTACTGAAGGCCCGTAAGCGAACCGAAAGAATTCAAAGTGAAAGCCCTTGAACCCCTTGCCGAACATTTGCAACTCGCACAAAAAACAAAGCTGCTGTAGCTTCACATCGCTGAGCAGCCCGTGGGATTCCGCCAGATGCAAAGCATAAAGCAGAAGGGCGCGATCAACCGTAATCTGATTGGGTTTCCGCATACCAATTAAACCTCGATCTTTCTCTTTTTCTTGAGGGCGCACTATAAACAGCGCCGAAGAACTCCGTCAATTCCTCTTCTTCGTCTCCCGCTTCCTGAGCGACCCCCTTGACCGAATGGACGGTTTCGTCTTTAATGAGGTCCCGTTTGGAGGCAGGTCATGGCGAATAAGCATGTGAAAGAGATGGAGGCCCTGAAAGAGCATTTGGGCAAACATCAACTTAAGCTGACCCGCCAACGTGAATTGATTTTGAGCGCCTTCCTCCGGCAAGAGCACATTACCGCGGAGGCCATGTATCACCAGCTGGCGAAGGCCGATCCTCATCTTGGACTTGCGACCATCTACCGGACGCTCAATCTGTTCTGTGATGCCGGCCTTGCGCAAGCCCGACACTTCGGCTCTCAGACGCAATACGATAACGTTTCGCACAAAGGCCACCACGATCACCTGATCTGCACCGGCTGCGAAAGGATCGTGGAGTTTGAAAATGATGAAATTGAGCGGCTCCAGGAAGAGGTCGCCTCTCAGAATGGTTTTATCATCAAGACCCATCGACTTGAGCTCTATGGCCTCTGTTCTCGCTGCCGGCATTGACAAACCAGCTTGCTCGGCATCAGCTTGAGAACGCGTTCAATTTCAATTCCATAAGGACTTCTTCCCATGTCATTCGTATGCTCCCCCCCGACATTGCGTCGGACAATACTCTCAGGTTTCGTGCTCTTGTTCGCTGCCGGCCTCATCGCTGGGATCTTCGTGCCCTTCGCCTTGGCCGGCGACACACTCACGATCTACTCCGGCCGCTCGGAACGTCTCATCAAGCCGGTCCTCGACGCCTTTACGGCCACCACGGGCATTCAAGTCCAGCTGTTGTCGTCCGGCACGACGGAATTGGTCAATCGGCTGAAGGCTGAAGGCGATCGCACGTCGGCAGATCTCTTGATCACCAACGACGCCGGTAGCCTGGAACTCGCCCGAGTAGCGGGCCTCCTCCGCCCTTTGAATATGCGAGAAATTGAACGAGCCATCCCGGCACAGTTTCGCGCGCCGGATAATGCCTGGGTGGGGCTGTCTGGACGATTCTGGATCGTCGTCTATAACAGTACGATGGTGAAACCGGATCAAGTAAAGTCGCTCCTCGACCTCGCCGATCCGAAATGGAAAGATAAGATTGCGATTCCGAATTCCGGCAGTGAATACTTACAGGCCGGCGTGTCGGTCATCCGCGCCACCTATGGCGAGGAGAAGACCAAACGATTCTTGCAAGGTCTCAAAACGAATGCAGATACCCAGGTCTACCAGAAAAGCTCACAGATCGTGGAGGCCGTCGCCAAGGGGCAGGTCGCGTTGGGTATTGTGAATCACTACTATGTGTACCGCCATTTAGCTGCTCAGCCAGGAGCGCCGATCGCGGTGGTGATGCCGGATCAGCAAGAGGGCGGTATGGGGGCGATCATGAACGTGGCCGGCGTCGGCATCGTCAAATCGACCAAGCATTTAGACAGCGCTAAGTTGCTCGTAGAATTCTTAGTCGCCCAAGCGGGGCAGAAGATGTTCGCGGATCTCGATAAGGAATATCCTCTCCATCCGGACGTGAAGGCGGACCCGGCGCTTGTGGAACGAAAGAGCTTCCGCGCAGCACTGGTTCCTCTCACCAAGCTGGCCGAACTGCGCGAACCGACTCTCATCCTGATCGAACAAGTGGGTCTCCGATAGCTCAAAGGAACCCACTGTGAACACGATTCGTCAACAACTTGCTTCCCCACTGCAACTCCTGGTTTTAGCCAGCGCGGGAATCATCTTGCTCCCGCTCGCGTATGTGACCGCACAAGCCCTCTCGGCCGATCCGATTGTCTGGAGTCGCTTGTGGGCGACTCGCATTCCTGAGTTGCTATTCAACACCATCTCGCTGGCCGCCAGTGTCGCGGTTATCACACTCGTTTTGGGCGTCTCGACTGCATGGCTGATCACACGCGTGGAATTTCCCGGTCGCCGTATGTGGGAAGGCGCCTTGGTCCTTCCATTAGCCATGCCGACCTATGTGCTGGCCTATGTCTACTCCTATCTGTTGGGGTTCGGCGGCCCCGTCGAGCATCTGTGGCAACTGATAGCCGGTCCTCAGGTAAGAATCTTTTCTCCCCATAGTTATTGGGGCGCGACGCTCGTCATGGCGTTGGATACGTTTCCCTTTGTCTATCTCCTCAGCCGGAGCGCCCTTCTCAGTATGAACGTGTCGTTCGAGGAGGTAGCACGGGCCAGCGGTGTCTCCCGTCTTTCGACCCTCTGGCGCGTGACACTGCCGCTGATGCGTCCCTCGATTGCCGCCGGGATTGCGCTCGTCATCCTGTACGTCGTGTCGGACTTCGGCGCCGTTTCACTACTGCGCTATCAGACGCTCACCTATGCCGTATTCCAGCAGATGACTGGACGATCCGATAATACCGCGGCAAGCATCTTGAGCCTCTTGTTGGTCGGTCTCGCGCTGATTTTCCTGATCACCGAACGGTGGTTCAGACAACGGAGCCGGTTTTATCAGACCACCGGTCGCTATCGGGCCCCGCAACGGCATCGCTATGGCTGGCTTGGCACCGTCGCCGTGACCGGCTATCTCGGACTGATCGTCGGCGCGGCCTTCGCTCTCCCGACCTCTTTGTTGATTCAATGGAGTCTCTCGCACGAGGCACTGGCGACGCTCGACAGCCGGTTCTTTGGATTTGTCTGGAACAGCGGTATCCTGGCCGCCAGTGCAGCCACAGGCGGGGTGTTGATCGGCTTGCCTCTTGCCTACCTCGCCAGCCGGCGCCCCACCTGGCTCAACCTGGGCTGCCTGCAAGCCGCCTATGCCGGGTATGTGCTGCCAGGGCCGGTGGCCGCATTGGCCGTCCTCGTTCTCTTCACCAAACTGGCCCCGGTTTTCTATGGCTCGGTCCTGATCCTCATCGTAGCCTACGTGATCCACTTTCTCCCGGCAGGCCTTCAATCCCTGGAACCAGCCATTCAACAAATTACGCCGAATCTAGAAGAGGTGTCACGCACCCTCGGACTGGGTGTGCGGGATACGTGGCGACGAGTGACGTTGCCACTCGTCCGGAATGGATTTGTTGTAGCCTGGGTCTTGATGTTCCTTCAGACGATAAAAGAATTACCGGCGACTCTTTTGTTAAGACCGGTTGGATTCGACACATTAGCCATTCGCGTCTGGATGGAAGCCAGCGAGGAGTATTTTCAGCTCGCCGCTCCCTCTGCGCTCCTGATCGTCCTGCTGAGTCTACCTGCACTCGCCTTGCTGGTGTCGAAAGATTGGCGGGCGGCATAGCAGGCGACAGGAACAATATGTTGGCACATGAGAATTTCTATGATCTGCATGTGTGGCACAACAAGGAAATGCTCCAGCGGGATGCTCAAAATGGCCGCCCGGTAGGGCCGCAGCCAGTGAAGGGCGAGGCGCACCCTCTGCAGTACGTTGAGGCTCCGAAGGGTACGAGAACGAAGCTGGCGTACTTTTTCAGCATTCTGCCAGAGGAAGGATCGTGATTCAGTGACCTTTGACCATTCGTCGACACCGACACCCTCCCAGGAGACCGCCCTTCAGGGCAACCTCTACACACCGGCCTCCTCGGTCTTGGAGTTGCGCCATGTCTCCTGTGCCTATGAGGCCGGACATTCCGCGGTCAAGGGGATTTCTTTCGCGGCACGAGAAGGAGAAATACTCTGTCTGCTCGGTCCTTCAGGCTGCGGGAAAACAACGATTCTGCGGGCGATCGCTGGATTTGAACCGGTTCGCTCCGGTCAGCTTTTCTTGTCCGGCCAACTCATGTCGTCGCCGGACGTGATGACGCCTACAGAACGTCGACACGTGGGAATGGTCTTTCAGGAGTATGCGCTGTTTCCCCACTTGCGTGTGCACGACAACATCGCTTTTGGGCTCCGTCACCTCGCCCGGAACGAACGTACCTCCCGGGTCCAGGAAATGTTGCGCCTCACCGGTCTGGAGGGATTCGAGCGGCGTTATCCTCACGAATTATCCGGTGGCCAGCAACAGCGTGTCGCGCTCGCCCGTGCCCTCGTCCAGGATCCCGTCGTGTTGCTGCTCGACGAGCCGTTCAGCAATCTGGACCCCGACATGACTGGGCGCATGCGCCAGGAGTTGCATGATCTCTTACGCCGAACAAAAACGACAACTGTGCTCGTCACTCACGATCATGATGAAGCGTTTGCTATGGCCGATCGAATCGCCGTCCTCAATCAGGGCCGTTTGGAGCAATTCGATACGCCGGAGATGATATATCACATGCCGGCGACACCCTTTGTGGCCGACTTTGTCGGTCAGGCGGACTTCATCCCTGGGACCGTCTCCCAGGGTAGGGTCCACACAGAGTTAGGAGAGTTTCCCGACACAATCGAGTGTAAGGACGGCACCGCCGTGGTCGTCATGATTCGACCGGACGACATTCACCTCGTCCCCACAGAACGCGCTCGAGCAAGAGTCCTCTCTCGCCAATTCCGTGGATCGGAGAATTTATATACGGTCAGCCTCCCTTCTGGTCAAATCGTCCATAGCAGTGAGAGCTCCACCAGCGTCTATCAGCCAGGAACTCCAGTGGAACTCCGTGTCCTGGCAACTCACACCGTACTCTTTCGGCAAGAAGACTCCACCGGATAGGCCTCACAGACGGTTCGACTCACACAGGAGAGCATTGACAGGCTTTTTCACGATCTGGCATTGATACTGCCTCACGACCCCAGCCCTACCGGTCCGTGAATCACAGAGAAAGTGAGGTGTCGCCTATGAATGCGCTACAGAACCTGGTCGATTACGGAATCATCGGCCTTCTGCTGGTGCTCAGCATCTGGACGATGGCAGTGGCGGTGGAGCGGTGGCTTTTTTATCGCCGTGTGGATCTCAACCAGTACCCCAGTAACCAGGGATTAGAAATGGCCCTGACGAAACACCTGGTTATTATTGGAACAGTGGCTGCGAACGCCCCGTATATTGGCTTGCTGGGCACTGTGCTTGGTATCATGCTCACATTCCATACAATGGGAACATCCGGCACCATGGCCGTCAATTCCATCATGATCGGACTCAGCCTTGCGCTGAAAGCTACGGCGGTCGGCCTGTTGGTGGCCATTCCCTGCGTCGTCATGAACAACGTACTGCGACGTAAAGTTGCCGAACTCCTCGTCCTACACAAGGCTCGCCATGCAACGAGAGATTGACCAAATCAATGTCATCCCCCTCGTGGACGTAATGCTGGTCCTCTTAGTGATTGTGCTAACCACGGCCACTTTTATCAGCAGCGGACAGATTCCGGTCAATTTGGCGAAAGCAAAAGAAGTCGGCGATCGAAAAGATGCTCCCATCGTAATCACCCTGACTGCCGACGGCGCGCTCTTTTTGAATGATCATGCAGTTCCCGAAGGGGGGCTCCAGGGTGCGCTGACTGCTGAACCTCGAGAATCGGCAGTCGTCGTGCGAGCGGACAAAGTCACCTTGCTTGAACGATTCGTGTCCGTGGTGGATGAAGTCCGTGGGTTGGGATTTCAACAAGTCAGCCTGGAAGTCATTCGACTGTGATCGCTGCGGAGCCTGCGCCACATCGATCCGGAGGCCATATGGATGCGCATGTCCAAGGGTGGCTCGTCTCCCTGGTCTTGCACGGCACAGTGGCTCTCGCCGCTGTCCTGTTTGTGAAGCAGATTCAACTCGAGCCGCAGAACGAACCGTTCAAGTGGAACGTCGCCATGGTGTCTCCGACGCCCCCGGTTCAACCGACGGCATCACCACCATTCCCGGCTCCGGTCTCGGCAATTCCGGATACGACCTCAGTTCCCAATTCTCCCGTACAGCACAGTAATCAAACACAGACACCGCCCTCGCCCCAGCGTGCCCAAGAGACGACCACCTCGATTTCTGAACGGCCCACCACCTCGATGCTCGCTGAACCTCCCCCACCAACCCCGCCACCTCCAACCGTGCCCTCACAACCAGCGGCTCAGGCAACACAATCAGCCGATCCCTCCGGACTTGAGAGTGCGGAACCGAAAACCGCCTCTATGGAAACTGGTTTCCAGAAGGCACCGTCGAGCGCACCCTTCGCAGTTCCCGAGCAGACCTCACAATCTGACGCAGTTCCAATACCAAAGGAGATGGCAGCCGTCTCCTCGACGCAGCTGACCGCACCAACCAAGCGCGACTATGGATGGCTCTCCGAAACAATTTTGCGACGCGTCGAAGAATTGAAACGCTACCCCGCAGCAGCCCGGGCGGATCGAGCCGAGGGAAAGGTCGTGGTGAAAGCCGTGATCAATGAGGACGGGACCATCGACGAGGTGGAAGTTCTTCAAAGTTCTGGACACCCCGGTCTGGACAAGGCTGCTGTGGAAACCATTCAACAGGCAGCTCCCTTCCATTTGCCTCATCCATTAGGGCAACCGCACAAGACGATCAAAATTCCAATGAGCTATAGGCTTGACCGGTAAGGTGGAGCGGCGTCGTGCGATGATAGAACCAGTCCTTATGTAAAGGCTCCTAAGGCAGGCGAATTCGCTGCTTCAAGCCGGATGACACCAGGAGATGACCTTCCGAATCGACAATGACCGCCTCGACGTCCGGAAGTTGTTCGACTAATTCCATTCCCCGCTCCGGTCCCATCACAAAGATGCCCGTATCCAGCCCATCGGCCCAGATCCCTTCACGGGCAATCACCGTCACGCTCTGGCAACCGCGCGCTGGTTGGAGTGTGCGAGGATCAAGAATATGATGGTATCGGATTCCCCCACGTTCAAAAAACCGTTCGTAATCCCCCGCGGTTGAAATAGCTTCATCCTGCAAATCGATCCATACCAGCACCGACCCGTCCTCTCGTGGGTGTTGAATCCCGACGGGAAACATCTTCCCATTCGGCAACCGGCCGAATGTCTTGATATCTCCTGATAGGGCCACGACTCCGGCAACAGCGCCCGCCTTACGCATCGCTTCAACCGCTTCATCAGCTGCGTAGCCCTTACCGATCCCCCCGACGTCGATCCGCATCCCCGCTTTCTCAAGATAAATCGTCTGTCTCCCTGCGTCGACCTGGACAGCTTGTAGGTTTATCAAGGGACGAAGAGCGTCCAACTCGGATTCTGTCGGTATTCGTTGGTCGTCGGTCACACTCCAGGCCTCTATCGCAGGACCGATCGCTATATTAAAGCCACCGTTCGTGATCTCTCCAGCCTGAATGGCCCGGCGAACCACGGTCATCGTCTCCGGACTTACCCGGACTGGCTTCACACCAGCTGATGTATTGACCTGAGAGAGTTCACTGGTTGGAATCCAGGTACTGAGAAGCTGCTCGAGCCGGTGAATCTCGAAAAAGCCGGCGGTTGCCGCGGCCTGCGCGGCCGTTTCGCTTCGAGCTACGGAGGTGATCGTCACCAACGTGCCCATGTGCATCTGGGCCCGTTTCACCACGACAGGCTCCGACTGCGTGAAAACACCTGCGCAGCCGACCACCAGGGCGCCCGACAAGGCACTACCTAATATGAGAGAGAGTGTGCGCCACACGTAGAGTGTTTACCACCAATGACGACGGAAATAGTTCGGATAGCGTGGATAGGGCATGACTTCAAACAAGCGGGCCTCCTCGTGCGAGGGCTGAGGAAGCAGCATCACCAGAGACCTCTCATGAAAGGTCGGATACGTGTTCTTAAGGAACTGATGGACTCGCTCCTCATCTTGCTTGTCGTAGATCATAGATATAACCATTTGGCGTCCATATTTCGGAGAATCCACCCCGAAACGCCAGGTACCGAGAAAGGTCATCACCTCAGGCTTGACCACAAAGGTTGCTGAGATGTGCGCCATGGACATGAATGGGCCTTCGCTGATCTGCACACGATTCATCTCATAGTGTCCAGGAGGAAGAGAAAGTAAAAAATACTCGTCCTCGGACTGCACGTCGACTTTAAATCGCTCTTGGCTATCCGTGTTAATCACCTCAAAGGATCGGAGTGACGGCATATAGATTCGGTGCGACTCGCCAGTAATAAGCGTGACGACATGACCTACGACCAAGTCTCCGAAACGTCGGCCTCGACCATTGTCACAGGAAGCTCAGTGGCACAGCCCGAGAGAGCCAGGCAGAAGCCCCCGATAGATTGCCAGCATCGCTGTTGTCTCAATACCTTATGAAGCATACACCCATATTATAGGCCACCTCCGTCACCATTACATCCCGCCGACTAAATCCTCTTGACTCGAAGCACATAAATAAGACATTAATAATCGTTCTCAATTTCATTTAGACAGAGGAGCCTTTCGAAATGGTCAGCTCGACGACTCCTATGAGCCACTCCTCCGACTGCGGCGAGACCCGCTGCGAGTGCGGTCAGCTGATCGCAAAGGTGCGAGGACAGGGATTGGAGCTCAAGTGCAAGCGCTGTAAACGCATTATTGTGATCCCCTTCTCCTCCATTAAAGGATGGGGCACAGTCACGGCATGATCAACCTATCGACGAAAGGAGGCCTCACGCCGGTCCACCGAAACGCGATTTGTCGTTGTCTATTCAGAGGAGACCAGAGACCAGCGAGTCCCGAGTTAGACCACTTATCACTTACCATGAATGGAGGTTCATTATGAGGATCCGGTCAATCCTCGGGGCTCTCGTCATCGCCAGTTTGCCGGTCATGCCGGCCTTGGCAGAAAATATGACCCCGGAGGACATCAAGAAGCTAGTGGATGAGGCCGTCACCAAGCGTCTACAAGAACATGAACGTCGCGAGGGCGCGGTCGAACGGAGAGAAGGTGCGGCGGCTCCAACGGCTGAATCTGGGATTGGAGCGCTGCCCGAAGTTGGAAAGGATTTTCGCACGGAGAAACAACCAGCATTGTCCTTCGGTTCAACCGGGTCAGGCCGGTTAGTGTATGCCAAGCCTTTCGTGGCTGCGCCGAAAGCCATCGTGGGTGGTTACATGGATATCCAGTATCGGAGCCACCGAAAGGGCGTCTTGGAAACCGGCGATTACAGCGCTATCAATAACAATCAAGGGACGACCAACGGCTTTGATCAGCAACGATTCGTGCCCTTCATTTATGCGGACATTACTGAGCATGTGAAGTTTGCCTCTGAACTTGAGATTGAGCACGGCATTAGAGGGGCCGGAGAAAACGAAATCAGCTTGGAGTTTGCTCATGTGGACTATCTCGTCAATGAACCGTTTAATATCCGGGCTGGTATTCTGTTGATCCCGATCGGCAAGTTTAACTTACTCCACGACTCGCCGTTGAATGATCTGACCGATCGTCCCCTTGTCAGCCAGTTTGTCATTCCCTCGACCATGTCCGAGACAGGC
>JBBRRM010000027.1:0-15375 GCA_038275915.1 Nitrospirales bacterium | reverse complement strand
ATCGCGCTGGCCCAGGGTGAATAGAGCTCAATGGTCCCGTCCGCATTCGGCCAGACGCCAACCCCTTTATGGGGCTCGGCATACAATTTTCCAGCCTCATCCAGAATGTCTCGCAGGGCGGAAGAACTGCGGGGTCCTACGAGCTTGAACGTGACGGCCTGTTGCACCATTGGATTTAGACGGACCAGCTTAGGTCGGTCTTCGGCCATGAGGCATTCACTTTTCTGTTTCGACTCCTGGCAGACCAGCGCCTGCGACAGGAAGGTCAGAGTAGAAAGGAATCCCCGACTGAGGGCGTCGTCGGGAATCCACATCACAAGGGTGCTCTGTGCTGCTCGATCCTGTCCTTGGCCACAGACCCGTGTCTTGCGGAGCCGATACCACTCGTACGGTAATGCATGACGGGGACCCTGAATGTCCCCCTCGATGAATGAAAGATGCCCCTCGTCTTCCGGGACATAACAGGCCACTCCCAGCGCTGTCCCGACCGCATAGCGATCTCGAATGCGGGATTCTGCACTCTCCGCATAGGGATCGCCGCTCATCGTCACTAAGAGGACGGTGATCTTCTCCTCCGCCTTGACTCGATCGGCGATTGCCTGCCGCAGCGGTTTCAGACGCTGAATGAGGGACGATTCAGCTGACTGGTCGGGGGATGACTTGGGCACTCCGGTGGCCGGTAACCGGGCTCCTCGCATCCCACGCAGCACCGCTGCCAACGGATCTTCCCACAGACGCGCACGAACCGATTGCTCGCCGGTGGCCTGGTTCAAATCCAACCTGGTTCCCACCGGCCGCGAACTGTGCAGAGGGTCTTTCACCAACAATACGCCGGCCAGCGCGACTGCGAGGGTCACCACTCCCGCTAGAGCGAGTTTCGATTCTCCACTTCCTGCCATAGGGAAGTCCCTCTTCTATAATCAGCAGCAGCCAGTTGGTAACACTTCTCCCGTGCTGCACTCCGCCCACTCTACAACAGACAGTGAGGGGAACTGCAAGGCGATAAGCGCGGGGAGAGCCCGGATTGGTCGATGGAATGAGAGTACCTACTGCGAGACGACTTTGAAAATAGCATTGGTGTTGGAGACATACACAAATCCGTCAGCACCGAGCATGAGACTCAATAAACCGCCATTCCCTCCGTTGTAAGCGATGCTGGACGTGCCAAGCTGGGTAAGATCCGCTCCGCTCAAGACCACTCGCCGGATCTTGCCTTCGTTAAAGTCGGCGAAGAGAAGATTGCTGCGGTATGCCGCGGGATAGGTTGAGGAATTTTCCGGGATGGCGATGATCCCGGTCGGCGCGATGGTCGGCGTATAGGCGAGGATGGGATCTCGGAAGTTCGGATTGCCGGCGAGGCGCGTCACCGTCGGCCAACCGTAGTTCCCCCCGGCGACAGCACGGTTGATTTCATCGTTGTCGGCAGGACCGTTTTCCGACTCCCAGAGATGGGTGGTGTGCGGATGGAACGTGAATTCGTAACTGTTGCGATGGCCCAGGCTGAACACGAGTTTCGCATTGGCGTTCGGGTTGGAGAAAAACGGATTGTCGGACGGAGCCGATCCATCGGGGTTCACGCGCAAGATCTTTCCTGCCAGCGAGGTCACGGTCTGGGCATTGGCCATATTCTCTGCATCGCCGATGGTTACGGACGATGTTGCTGTGTGCCGCGAATGTCATAGGCCTGTCCGATGAAACGGGAGATTCCGCTACTAACCCACCGGGCCGGTGCCTCGAGTACCACCAACTGGAACGCTACTTCGTCAGAGATAGCAGCTCACGATGAGCAACTGACCGATAAATGCTTCCCCCAATTGGGAGGCGGAGCGGCGTAGGCGTCCATTCCAGGCTGCTCACTGTAAGGATCCCTCAGCAGGGCGAGCAGCCGATCGATTTCCGAAAAATCCTTCTGCTGCGCTTTCTCAATGGCCGTCTGTGCCAGATAGTTGCGGAGCACGTACTTGGGATTGATGCGATTCATGCGTGCCATGCGGTCGTCGTCCCGACTCCCCTCTTCACGCAACCGTTCTGTGTACCGATGAGCCCATTGATCGAACGCACTCCGATCCAAAAAGAAGTCACGAAGCGGTTCGTTCAGCGACGCAGCGTCTGTTCGAAACAGGCCCAATGAGCGAAAGAAGATTGTGTAGTCGACGTGATGCAGATGCATGAGCGCCAACAGGTCTTGGATCAACGAGGCATCATCCTCTTTCGTTTGGATGAGCCCACACTTGGCCCGCATCAATTCCATATATTGTCCTTCGCAGAGAGGGGTATAACGCTCGAGCGCGGCCTTCAATTCTTCTTTCGGAGCCAAGGGGAGCAACGCTTGCGCCAGACAACTGATGTTCCAGAGACCGATATAGGGCTGTTGATTGAAGGCATAGCGGCCATTGTAATCGGAGTGGTTGCAGATGAAACCGGGATCGTAGTCGTCCAGGAAACCGAACGGACCGTAATCGAGAGTGATGCCATGGATCGACATGTTGTCCGTGTTCATGACTCCGTGCGCCCAGCCGACGGCCTGCCATTGCGCAATCAGCCCCGCCGTGCGCTCGACGACCTCGGAGAAGAATCGCGCGTACTTATCCGGGCTATCCTCCAGATGGGAAAAGTGGTTCGCAATGACATAGTCGGCGAGGATTCTGAGCTGTTCGTGCTGTTTCCGGTAATAGAAAATCTCAAAGGTGCCAAAGCGCACATGGGAGGGCGCCATCCGCACGAGCATCGCCCCGGTTTCGACCTGTTCGCGGTAGACCTGGTGGTCGCTGCCGACGAGACACAGCGCCCGGGTCGTCGGAATGCCGAGGCCGTGCATCGCTTCGCTACAGAGATACTCCCGGATGGTCGAACGCAGAACCGCACGGCCATCGCCTTCTCGCGAGAACGGCGTGAGCCCCGCCCCTTTGAGATGCAGATCCCACTTCTCGCCCCGCCCGTTCCGCACTTCTCCCAGAAGGATAGCGCGCCCGTCTCCCAGTTGCGGGACATACACCCCGAACTGGTGGCCGGAATAGAGCATGGCCAGCGGCTCCATCCCCGGAACGAGCAGACTCCCGCCAAACACACCGGCAAATTCCGGGCGCTTCGCTTGTTCCGGGTCGAAGTCGATCAGTTCTGCCGCCGCAGGATTGAAACTGACGAGATAGGGAGGCGTTGAATAAGGAGTCGGATTCAGTTTGGCGTAGAAGGCGTCTGGCAGACGGGCATAGGAGTTGTCGAAAGACAGTTCTTCAAGTGTCCGAAGAGAAGCCATGTGTGTCTCTTACCATGGCGCCGAAACAAATCGCCAGCCGTCATCAGGGGGCAGGGCGATCTCGGCCAGGCTCCGCTCAGGTTGCCGAGCCAACCAGGGAGACGAAGACGTCCTTCTGTTCGTCATAGGCCCAGATTTCGCCGGTGGCGATGGAGTAGACCCAGCCATGGCGGGTCAACGTGCCGCGCCTCAACCGTACGGCGACTGCCGGATGGGTTCTGAGGTGGTCGAGTTGAATCCGTACGTTCTCCTGTATGGTCGTGACCAGCAACTTGTCCCCTGTGAGTCCGGCGTAATTCTCCTGCACAATACGCCGCGTCGTTTCCGCATGGATCATCCAATTCTTCACGGCAGGCAGATCTTCAACGGTCTCAGGGTGAAGGAGCGCTCTCATGACGCCGCAATCCGTGTGACCGCACACAATCACATGTTTGACGCCCAGGACGGCGACCGCATATTCGATCGTGGCCGTGCTGCCGCCTTGCATGGAGCCGTATGGCGGGACCATATTGATTGCCGGCGTTTCTGAGAATAAACAGCTCGCCGGGATCGGTCTGTGTAAGGAGCGTGGGGTCCACTCGCGAATCGGAACAGGTAATGAAGAACGCCCGGGAAGACTAATTGCCAGAAAGCCTCGTAAACAGCACTTTCTTCCTCTCGAACACTTCAGTCAGATATTTGAAAGAACCTTTGACGAGTTTTTCCATCGTGCGGATGCCTCTCTATTGGCTTCCGTTCCGGATCTCGCGGTCGAGCGTGAACACAAACACCCGTTCACTGAGCTGGACGTCGATGTCGGTAAAGAGCGCGAGCGTTTTGGCCCCCGTAATGTCACTCACTTGCTCGCACAATTTGTCGCGGCCCTGCGCAATCAAATTCTGCCGCAATCGCTTCACCATGTCGATACCTTCCGTTGTCTTGGCCAGCTGACGTTCGGCTGGGGTCAGCACCCCCTTGAGCCGGACCACAACCAGATCCCGCACGACGAATGCGCGCACTTCATCCGGTCCGCGTCCCATGAACTCCTGCTCGAACTTGATGACGGCGTTGCGGATGGCGTTTTCCACGTCATGCCCTCTTCTGATTCAGACCAAGATTGCCCAGGTGGGGATTTCCGTTCGCCGTCGACAAGGTTTACCGGCCGAGGCTTTCGAGGTCCCGATCCACCGTGAACACGAAGACTTTCTCGCCGATCTGGGCATTGATATCGGTAAAGATGGCCAGCACCCTGGCCCCCACTATTTTGCCCACCTCTTCGAAGAGCTGATCGCGGCCCTGGGCAATGAGGGTCTGTCGGATTCGTTTGACCATCTCTACACCTTCGGCGGTCTTGGCCAATTGTCGCTCGGCCGGTGTAAGAACGCCCTTGAGGCGAACGACGACGAGATCCCGCACGACGAACGCCCGCACATCCTCAGGACCACGCCCCATAAATTCTTGTTCGAATTTGATAATCGCCGTGCGAATCGCCGATTCGATTTCACCTTTGGTCACTCCTCTGTTCATCACACGACTCTTCCAATCAGTTTGGAACAGCCAAGTATAGAAGTCCCCCGGTGGAGGTCACAAGGGCAAAACTGCGCCTCGTTGGGCCAAAAGACATGATGCCTGGACCCGAAGGCCTAGGCCACTCAGGGCAATGTACCCGACAGCTTGACTCCTCCAAGACAGATCCTTGATAAGGAGACTCGGTCTTCATCCGATGGCCTGTGCTGTCCGCCACGTTCGCACGAGACGGCGGAACCATCAGGATGAAAAGGATAGCGGCGGTAGGGTGACCGGCACGTTTCGGGCCGGTTGCAGTACAAGCCAACGGTGGTACGTGGACATTTCGTCACGTAGCCCCGTTGGCTTTTTTGTTTTCTGAAACCGTGAGGGGCCTATGTACGCCATCCTACTTCCGCTGCTCCCGCTCTTGACGGCGCTCATCGTCGCCGTCGGTGACGATCGCTCGCGACGAGCACGCTCGCAGCTTGCCGTCCTCCCGATTGGCGCGGCATTCTGTGGCGCCATCGCCACCCTCTATCTCGTCACCACGCAGGGACCGATCAGCATTCGATTCTACGACGCAGCGTCCGCGGCCTCACTCACCTTTCCGATCGGCTTCTACATCGACCGGCTCAGCGCCGTCATGATGGTACTGATCTCGGGTATCGGCACGGTCATCTACGCCTATTCCATCGACTACATGTACCAGGATCCTCACGAACCGCGGTACCTGGCCCTCATCGGCCTGGCGCTCTTCGTCCTGCTCTGCCTGGTCTCCAGTGCCAATCTCATGATGCTGTTTCTGCTCTGGCAACTCCTGAGTTTTCTGCTCTACCTCCTGGCCCATAACCATACCCATGCGGGCACGCTGGAGGGCGCGTTCAAGACGTTCACGCTGCTTCGAGTCGGCGACGTGACGTTTCTTGCCGGGATCGTCCTTGCCTATGCTCTCTATGGAACCCTGGAGTTTCCGGCGTTGTTTGCCAAGGCGGCCGAGTCGTCTGTGACGCTCTCTCCGCTGCCGGGACTCGATATCAGCGGCGCCACGGCGGTGACAATCCTTTTGTTCATCGGCGGGATGAGCAAGTCCGCGCAGTTCCCGTTCCACATCTGGCTCCCCCACTATCTCTATGCCCCGACGCCCGCGACGGCGTTGCTCCATGCCGGCATCATCAATGCCGGCGGCTTCCTGATCAACCGGCTGGCGCCGCTCTTCGGACTCAGCTCGACGACGTTGCATGTGGCCTTCGTGGTGGGGACGCTGACCGCCGTGCTGGGCGCCAGCATGATGCTGGCGCAGAACGACATCAAAAAGACCCTCGGCTTCTCGACGGTCGGTCAGATGGGCTACATGATCATGGAGTGCGGCCTCGGCGCATTTTCGCTGGCTGTGTTTCATTTGATCGCCCACGGGCTCTTCAAAGCCACGGTCTTCCTGAACAGCGGCAACGAGATTCATAAGGCCAGACAGGAAGCACACCTCCCGCATACCGGCCATGAGGAGGAGGAACAGACGTTTTCCCCGCTCACCTGGTCGACCGGGTTCGTCACCACCTTGATGATTCCCCTGCTGATCTTGCTCATCACCCACGGCGCGCTGCACATCCCATTACTGGAATCACAAGGCACCGTGATCTTTCTCTTCTTTATCTGGCTAACGTCGTCTCAGGCGATTTTGACGCTCACGCGGTTGCGCGCCATCGCCTCCTGGAAAGTCTCGTCGGCGATGTTGCTCACCCTGCTCTTCATCGTCTTCGTTTACCTATTCGCCGTCGAATCGTTCACGGCCTTCCTCTATCCGAATCCCGTAGAAGTGGCCTCCTACTTTCAAGCTGCGGATCTTCCCAACTGGATGTTCGATTGCATCGTCCTCATGGCCACAATCATGACCGTCCTCAGCTGGTGTTATCTCTACATGCAGGCCCACGGCCGGACAATCTGGCTGCCGAAATGGGCCTCACGCCGGATCGAAGGTGGACGAAACGGGTTGTACGTCTTGTTCATGAACCGCTTGCATGCTGACGAACTCTATCAACTGCTTGGACGGACGGTCATGCGCATCGTCCATCGCTTCGACAAACGCGAACGCGGGTGGTCGCGATGATCGACGCCACCGTCATCCCCTGGGTTGTTGCAGGCGTTCCCTTGCTGGGCGCGGCGTTAAGCCCGGCGTTGTGGACCCACCCCCACCGGCTCATGGCCTGGTCGGTCGGCGTCTGCGCCGTCAGTCTGGCTTGCGTCGTGGGATTCGCCGGATATCTGACGGCTCCGCCCGAAGGCCTACTCCTATTCGTGCTGCTGCCACTCGCCGCCGGGGTGTCGCTCTTGGGCCAACCGCATCATAGGGACCATCGCGCATCCTGGGTCCTGACCCTGATATTTCTGGGCCTGGGACTCGGCGCGCTGACCAGTCAGCCCGTCGTCGGAAAACTGTTCCTGATGGCCATCCATGGCTTCGTCATCGTGTTGCTCTATCGACATCACACGCCCCTCTGGCCCATCTCCTGGTGGGGCCTCGGGACCTACACGCTCGGCGCCCTCTGCCTGTTGCTGACGCTGGTAGCCGCCCCGCCGCTGTCTTCGATGGCGGCGTTGCTGGCCTGTACGATTCTCTTACCCGTCGTGCCGTTTCACGATGGACATCTCACTGCGCTGACCCGGTTACCCGGAAATTTGCCGTCGTTCATGGTGCTGCTCTTTCCGGCGCTCGGCCTGCATAGTCTGGCCCCGCTCGCAGCGACCTTGCCGGATTCCGTCGTGTGGATCATGAGCATCCTCGCCCTGGCCGGCACCGCCTATGGCGCGATCAAGGCGCTGGCACAGTCGCGCGTACGCCTCCTGCTGGCCTACAGCAGCCTGTCGTTCTTTTCGATGCTCTGGTGGTGTGTGGTGACCACACGATCGGCCACGCCACGCGCCGCGCTCTTCGTCGGTGCCGTCGGTCTCGTGATGTGCGGGCTCCTGGTAGCCTGGCAAATTCTCCGCACTCGCTACGGAGACGACGTGGACCCGCAAGCCATCAGTGGATTGGCCTCCACCATGCCCCAGTATGCCGTGCTGCTCTCTCTGCTGGCTCTGGCAGCCATGGGCCTGCCGCCGTTCGGCGTCTTCGCGGGCTTCATGGGTCTGCTGCTGTCGTCGACCGCCGCTTTTTCGACCGGCATCATTGTGCTGGTCTCTGCCTGGCTCGCGTCGTCCTGGTACATCCTGGATCTGGTACAGAGTCTCCTGTTCGGCACTCGCCGTTCGGACTTGCGGTATGCCGATCTCCTTCAAACCGAGCTGGTGTCGCTGGTGATCGTCATCTTAACCCTGCTCGCACTGGGCGTGGCCCCGATCAGCCTCTTCGGACCGGACCGGACGACCGCCACAACCGGCGCCAACTCAGGATCGGTCGCATGGAACAGATAAACCCGTCGATCGATATCGAATCCAAACGGATGGAGCTGCGCGGCGTGGTCCAACTCGCCGGCGAAGTGATTGCGCAATATTGGCCGATGCGGACCTTCGTCCACCACAATCCGCTCCATAGCCTCGAGTATCTCCCCTTTGAAGAGACGGCCCGGCGCGGCAAGCAATTCATGGGAGGAAATAGTTATCTCCCCGGCACGCTCTATCGCGAGTATCTGAAGACGGGCCGGATAGAGGCGGCCCATCTCGACGCCACCTTACAGCCGCTCGTCCTGGATCAGTCGGTCACGATCGGCCCCCGCCGGATCACGCACGGCGACGTGCTGCGGGCCTGCCTCACGGAGGGACTCTGTGCGCCGGTCGCAGAGCCGCTCGATGATCAACTGCACGACCCCGCAAAAGACGTGATCGACGTCGTCGCGGCAAGTCTGTCTACCGAATGGGCGTTCCCCGATCTCCGCAAACGGATTCAGCTCATTGTAGAAGGCGACCAGGCCGCATTGGGCCGATGGCTGACGCTGTCACATTGGTGCGACGACACCTTCGGGACACAGATCGTCCGACAGATCAACGATCAGTTGATCAAGTGGTGCGAGGCATTCCTGGACGAAGGCCATGCGACCTGGTCTATGCCGGAGCGGGAGAAGGGGCTGTACCATGCCTGGAAAGAACTGGCGGCACAGGAATGGTCTCCTGTCGGCATTGCCGACAGCAGAAGAAAGATCTCCCGCCTGCCCGACTATCCAGAGGATGCGTTGCTGCAGAGCCTGGACGCGCTCGGCATTCCCTCGGATCTACGCCAGGATTACTTGTCGCTGCAGTTGACCGCGCTGCCCGGCTGGGCAGGCTTCATCAAGTGGCGCGCGGAGGAGCGCGATTATCCCTGGCAGAAGGCCTATCCGGTCGGTCTCGTGAAATTTCTCGCGATCCGCCTCTGGTACGCCAGCGAGCTGGTTCAGAAGACCTGCCGCGAAGAGCTCGGCATCGAGGGGCGCTACGACGCCGTCGTCGCCTATATGCGCGAGCACCCCGACGAATACTATTTGAGGAGACAGCGGGTCGCCGGGCGATTACCCGCACTGTATGCGGAAGAAGTGGATCGGCTCCGGCATCACAAGGGAAACGGGTGGGGACGCGTGATCGAGCGCTACGGAACGGACGTGGTTCCACGGCAGGAAACTGCCGCACGCCGCGGCGCCGCCAAGCGGCTCGTGGCGCTGGCTCGCTCCTTGGAACTGGATCCGGCAATATTGGCCGAGACGCCCCACGCCACGCTGAAGCAACTCTTCGATTGGATGGAGGCCTTTCCCGAATCTAACCATGGCCCGGTCTGGCTCAAAGCCTTGGAAACCGCCTACCAGCAGCGTCTGCTCGCCCAGTTACGGACACCGGCGCAGCAGCGAACCGTGCCAGCGGATCAGCCGGGTACGAACCGGCCCTATTCGCAATCCGTCTATTGCATCGATGTGCGCTCCGAGCCCTTCCGCCGGCACCTGGAGTCCACCGGTCCGCACGAGACCTACGGGTTCGCTGGATTCTTCGCGGCCTTCATTCGTTATCGCGCGTGGGGCAGGGGACATGACACCGAGCAGTTCCCCGTGATCATGCGCGCAAAGAACGAGGTGCGCGAAATTCCCCGGAGTTATCTCGATCACAAAGTGTCGAAACATGAAGCCCGCACCAAGTGGGTCCATGCCGGTCATACGTTGCTGCACGATTTGAAAGAAAACGTGGTGACCCCCTATGTCATGGTGGAAACACTGGGCTGGTTCTACGGCCTCCCGATCTTCGGCAAGACCCTCTTGCCGTCGCTCTATCAACGCTGGACCTCGTGGGTGCGGCGCCTGTTTGTGCCAACCATTGCGACGACATTGACCGTCGACAAGATGGCCCCGGCCGAGACCGCAGAGATGCTGGGGGCCGAACACCATGCCATCGTCAGAAAAGTGCTGCACGAGCATGCGGGATTGCGCAGCTCGCGCATCACCCAGGCCCTCGTCGAAGCCCTGCGTCAACAAGCGCTGAACGGCCAGGCGGAACTTGAGCCGTCCCTGATTGAACCGGCAGAGCTGGCCGGGCTTTCGACCGACACCCTGCGTTCCCTCGTCGACATCTTGCGGCGCCAATGCGACCTCACCGCACGCGCAGCCTCTCGCCAGAAAGAACGGATCACCCGGACCGGATTCACCCTTGATGAACAGACTCTCACGGTCGACACGGCGCTCCGGATGATGGGGCTCACGAAGAGCCTGGCCCGGCTGGTCTTGTTCTGCGCCCACGGCAGTACGTCTGAAAACAATCCCTATGAGTCGGCCCTGGATTGCGGCGCCTGCGGCGGGAATGAGGGAAAACCGAATGCCCGCGTCCTCGCGATGATGGGGAACAACCAAAAAGTGCGGGAGCGGCTGGCCAAGAACAACCTGGTGATTCCACCCGACACCCACTTTCTGGCCGGTCAAATGGATACGACGACCGACAAGGTCAAGCTCTTCGATCTGGAAGATGTGCCCCCCACCCATCGCGCCGACCTGGCGCGGTTGCAGGAAGATCTCAAGGAAGCCTCCACCCTGACGAGTCAGGAACGGTGTACGCGCTTCCCCGAGATTCAGCAGCCGCTAGACGAGCGCGCGGCGGAATCGCACGTGCGGAAACGGAGTGTGGACTGGAGTCAGGTCCGGCCGGAGTGGGGCCTCTCGAGCAATACGGCGTTTGTCATCGGACGACGGGAACTGACCAAGGGACTCAACCTCGAAGGACGGGTATTTCTGCAATCCTACGATGCGCGCCAGGATCCGAAAGGCCGTCTTCTCGAAGTGTTGATGACCGGCCCGCAAGTCGTGGCGCAATGGATCAACATGGAGCATTATTTTTCTACCGTGGACAACGACGTATACGGCAGCGGCAGCAAGATCTACCATAACGTCGTGGGGCGGATCGGGATCATGTCGGGCCCCTGGAGCGACCTCCGATTGGGTTTGGCCAGACAGACCGTGATGAACGGGGATGTGCCCTACCACGAACCGATGCGGCTACTCACTATCGTGGAGGCGCCACGCGGACGCATCGACAAGCTGGTCGAGAGACACGAAGTCTTGCGGCATTTTTATCATAACGAGTGGGTACACCTCGTCGCCCTCGACCCGGATGACCAGGAATGGTATCGCTATCGCCCCACGGGCGAATGGGTTCGAATCGACGGGACTCTGTAACGGCGATCATTCTCACGTGGGCACAGATAAGGAAGGAGTGCATAGATGGGCGCGTTGACATTGCATCCGATGAAGGAAATCCGAGTGATCGTGGCGGGGGAGCACCGGTCGTTTGTGACCGAGTTGCTGGACCGGATCAATGCGACCGGCTATACGATCATCGGCAATGTGTCAGGGAAAGGCCATCACGGCGTGCGTGAAGCACATTTCATGTTCAGCGAGCAGGAAAGTCTCGAGATGATCATGACGGTGGTCCCGGAAGAGAAGGTAGAGCCCATCCTGGCAGGTCTCCGTCCGCTCTTCGATCGTCATTCCGGGGTCATGTTCGTCACCGACGTGGCCGTCAGCAGGCAGGAGTATTTCGGTAAGGGCACTAAGAAGGGGGGCAGCTCCTGACAGGACGCTGCAAAATTCCGCCAGCGTCGTTCTCGCATCGTTCAGATCCTCAACGTACCCCGAGGGTACGCCTCGGATCTTCACTCACTGCGGCCTTGCTGGACGGCCTTTTTGAGCCTCCTGTGAAAGTGTTCTCCTGTTACGCCATACGCGCATGTAAACGTAGTTTTCCCGCAGCCTGCTGACCGACGGTTCACACCGCCCGCCCTGACCAGATACTTACCCCGTCTGACAGTGGTCCCCTACCTAGGCTCACCCTTGTCTTCCAAGGTTTGTTTGTCTAGAATGGGGCCATTCGCGCTGGTTTACAGGAGAATCCAGTGAAGGGTCTAAGATTCGAACGCATCGGGAAAGACCGCTACTACAACGTGGTATTCCACATGGGAAGCAGCTACGTGCCCGTCACCGATGAGACGGTAGAAGAACTCAAGGCCCAGAGCCTCATCCCGGTCGAACGGTTCCTCGATCTCTTGATAGACCGCGTCGGATACTCCTCCTACCTCAAAGAGCAAATCCGCGCTGAACTGAAATCCTCAGGTGACCCGGTGACGCAGATTACCGTCCTGCAGGGCGCCATCCGAGAACTGTAATCAGCTGCTGAAAATTCCCTCCGGCTGCGTTCTCAGTCGTCCGTCCACCTCGACGTACAGAAACAGTACGCCTCGGCGTCCGAACTCCCTGCGGCCTTGCTGGCGGAAATTTTGAGTAACCGCACAATGCGCTTGAAGCCTACGCCTTAACGCCCCGCATGAGCTGCCGAGGGGCGCGCCTGCTTCCCATGTCAGTTCGACGCGGATGCGAGCCTTGCTTACCAACGCCACCATGCTTGCACACTCAATGGATTCGTGTGGTGTGGCTCAGTCACTGGCTTTGCACCTTTTGGGATACCACGGCTAGTCCAATAGGCCAACGGTTTTATAAGCTTGGTTGTGCCGGAGACGTTGGAAAGCTTTTTCCAAAAATCGTGATCGTAGGTCACCACGAAGTCCAATCTAAGCTCTTCCGCCTCGGCAAGGATCCGACAATCACCGGGGTTCGGATGATATGTCTCAAATTGCGCTGCTCTGGCTTGAACAGCGGCGAAATCTCGAACAGGATACTCAAGAAACAACGTGCTGATGAAACTCTCATGAAAATCACGGCGATCGATGTTTCGAATCGCACTTACTTCGGAGATAACGGTTTCCGTAAGAATGAAAGTCCCCTGTTTGTGGAACCAGGAATACATGAGCGCTTTCTTCTCCTCCGCCAACGAATCGGTTGGTTCACTAATGCCAGCTATGGCGTCAAGAAGATATGAAAGGCATTGCGAATCGAGGCCTACGTGTGGTCCGTTGTTGTGCTTCATGTCATGGTGACTCTAACTACTCAGCATACTGAACAGCCTATTCTTCTACATTAACCTGGATGGTATAAGGCCCCCCTTCGACCGCGCGCATCGAGAGGCTCTGGGAACAAGGGAAGATGTGGCTCAAGGAACGCTCGGATGCGAAGAAATGTGGGACAAGAGCAGAACGGTCCTACGGGAGGCTCAAAAAGTTCGTTCAGCAAGGCCGCAGCCGATGGAAGCACCAGAGGCGTAGCCTCTGGGCTACGTTGAGGATGCTTTCGAGGCGAGAACGATGCTGGCGGACTTTTTCAGCATCCCGTTAATCTGCTGTCTGTCCGTCTTTAAAGAGCTGATTCATAATGGCGTTTTTCTTTTCTGGATCCTTGTAGTACTTGAGCGCCTTGCCGAAATTGTCTATGGCGCTCTCTCGCTTCCCCTTTTGGGAATAGTATTCGGCAATGCCGTGGTAGGCCAGAGGATCTTCCTCGTTACACCTGAGGGCACGATTGAATGCTTCGTACGCTTCCTGATTGCGCTGTTTGCGCAGTGCCAACCAGCCGATTGCCGTATGTGCCGGACCGAAGTCCTGATCAGCGATGAGGGCTGCGTCATACTCTCGCTGGGCAAGATCCAGACGGCCCCTCGTTTCATACATGCCTCCCAGCGCGAAATGGACTTCTGCATCATGCGGGTTCAGGCGCAACGCCTCTTTGTAGGACTGTAAGGCCGGCTCATACTTCCCCTGTTCCGCGAGCGCGCAGGCGAGGTTGGCGTGGGCCACGGAGTCGTTGGGATTCAGCTTGATCACTTCGCGATATTGGGGGATCGCCATTTCCAAGCGTCCTTGCTCTTGATAGGCGACACCCAGGTTGGTGCGTGCCGGCGCAAAGGAGGGATCCAATCGCACCGCTTCACGATATTCCTTGATGGCCATTTCGAGGTGGTTGGCTCGCTCATGAATCTGGGCGAGGAAATAATGAGGGTACGCAGACTGTGGCGCGAGCTTGATCGCCACCTTGTACGACTCGATCGACTCCTCGGAGTGGCCTGATTGGGAGAGGAATAATCCCATCACGAGATGGGCGTTGGCTTGGCCGGACTGTCGCTCGACGACTCCGACGATCCACTCTTTGACCCGGACAATGTCTCCTGGTTCCAGCAGGCATTTCGGGTGAGTATTCCAGGCCTCGCCGAACTCCCCGCGAAGCAGGTGGATGACGTTCAAAGCAAAATAGGGTCGCGGATCTTGCTCGGTGCCGGTGGCCGGATAGCGGGCCCAGGCCAGTGCGGCCTCCTGGGCCTGATCCCATTGGCCTTCCACCAGCGTCGTTTCACATTGTGTTTGGTAGTCAGTCATCGAGATCCGTCGTAGGGCTATCTGGTGAGATTGTCCTCAATGTCCGGCGAAGTTGCCTGAATGCGATCGCCGAGTGCGGGATAGCGCGCCGCAAGTTTTTGTTTCATCAACCAGGCCACCGTCCGGTACGACCAGTGGCCTTTGACACCGGAGCGGAGTCTGGCGATGTACTCGGCTTCTGCATAGTCCATTTTGAACAGGCAACGCACCTTGAATCCGAACGGCGTGGCGTAGAGCGATCCTTCCGCACTGGTTTTTTTGAGCTGCTCGATATCCGAACGGACCGCGTCCATCGCCTGCCGATACTCCTGATCCAATCCCGCCTGCACGAGTGGCGGTGGGACTTCATACCCGTGTACCGTCGTAAAGTTCTGCTGAATCTGCTGACATCGCCGATGCCGGTGCATGTCGCGCCAGCCACCGATGTCCATCAGCACATCGAACGTAAAGGCGTAGCCGCTGCGGAACTCTTTGATGAGTTCATCATACGGCCCTCGTGTGCTCATGGCCACATCGACGGCCTCCTGCTTCTGCTTCTCCGTCCAGTTGCGGACGACCGCAAGGAGCTTCCGGTAGGGCGCGTGCGAGACACGATACAACAACGTGGTCACAATTTCGTCCAAGGGATCGTGGGGATCGACAAGGTCTACCGGTTCCGGCTCACCCCAGGACGTTGGCTGATCCAGGCCGGTGCCCTGGAGCGCGTCCTTCGCATATCTGGCGAGGTCCTGATAGACCGATGCCTGGTAATCGTTCGACTTGGCATGGCGAGCAAGCGTCGGTGCAAGGGGCTCATGTACCCCGGCGGGCTGACCGCACAGTTCACCCCAGAGATTCACCGGCGACCGTTGGCACGCATCCTTGAGTTCGTCTCCGATGGCGCGAAGCTCCGGTAACTGCGACGACAACAGTCTGATGATTTGCTTTT
>JBBRRM010000026.1:0-15411 GCA_038275915.1 Nitrospirales bacterium | reverse complement strand
ATCATCCGCTGTTCTTCCGCTTTCTCTTGCTGTCCTGATTGCGCATAGAATTGCACCAGGCGATCCTGGGCTTCCAACGATTTAGGATCGAGCTTCACCGCTTGCTCAAGGGCTGCTTGCGCGTCACCGGTTTTTCCATCCCACAAGGCCAGGTCGGCGAGAATGAGAAACCCATCCACGGTCCCTTTCGTCACCTTCGCGGCGGTCTGCAAGGCCGCTTTGGCTCGTTGCCGCAGCTCTGTTGCCAGGGCATCCAGCTGCGCCGCTCGGTTCAAGTCACTTTGTGATGGCGGATAGCAGGTCGTGCTCGTGACCCGATAGACGCCGTCACTTCGCGTTTCATCATGAGACGAACTCGAACAGCGTTCTTGGCGCAACCCCGCTGCCTCTGCGGACATTTGGTTCGCCCGCATTGCGCGAAATTTTGCATAGAGGCGCAAGGCATCGGGATTGTTTCCGGCCAACTTCAGGGCCTGCTCGGCCAGAGCGTCTGCCTGGTTGTATTGTTTCAAGGCCGTCAACGCCACGGCTTTCTGCATGAGGGCGCCGACGTGATTGGCATTGAGCGTCAGTGCAGCGTCGGCCAATTGAATCGTCCGTTTCAATTCTTTTTGGGGCGATTCCTGGAACCGATACAGTTGCAGTTCGCGCCTCGGCTCCACCTTTTCACCGCGGTTATCGGCTTCCTCGATGATATAAGCTGCAAGGTCCACCAGCTTGTCGGGACTCTTCGGATTGTCCCGCACGGCTTCTTCGAGGACGCGTAACCGGTCTTGATAGAGCTCGTCATAGCGAATCCGCTGCTCACCCATGACCCGGTGCAATTTCGAGGCAACGGCGGTCAATTGTTCCAACGGCTTTCCGGATCGAGCGGCTTCTTGTAGCTCTTTGAAGAGAGTTTCCGGGGAGCCCTTGACCCTATAGTTGCCCAACTCGTCCTCAACTGCCGATCTGGCTGAGCGCGTCGAGAGCCAACCGCCTTTCTTGAATTGGGTGAGGTCCGCGCTCATCCGCTTCTCATCTCCCAGCCTGGCCGCTGCAGTGGCCCGACCCACATAGCCGTCGGGGAAATCAGTCTTGAGCGTCAAAGCGATCGTGAAGGCCCGGCGGGCGCTGGCTGGGTATCCCGCATCAAGCCAGGTTTTGCCGGCTAGGTACTGTGTGTCAGGGTCGGCGGGATTCGCGGCGAGTGCACGCTCCACATGGGCCAGGTTTCCACCGGTCTTATTACCGCCGGCCGCCTGCTTGGCTCGTGAGACGTTGAGCGAAGCCAACTCAGGCCGACGATAATTCCGTTCGGCAAACAGCTGACCGGCTTTCAAAAACGCCTCCCGCATCTGCGAACTCTTGGTCCCCTTAGGATTGCCGGAGCCGCCTTGGTCTGCCGGCAGGCGATGTTTCTGATAGGCCATGGCGAGCTGATAGACGATGAAGGACCCGTATTCGGATGAATAGTCATTGCCCCCCTGAGCCACGTGGCCTGGAATACTTACTACAACCGGTTGTTGCGAACGAAGGCTTCTAGGGCCACCTCCCAATGCATGATCGGGAACGACAATGATCCCGCTCATGGCTTCGGTCGCATACATCCACAACTGGGGTTCGCGACCTTTCATGCCCAAGCGTTGGGCCCGTTCGAGATCTTTCAAGGCGCGCGGAAAATCTTCCGCAAGTGTCTGGGCCACTCCACGAGCGAGCACGATTTCAGGATCGTCGCCCGCGACGTCGAGCGCGCGGGAGAAGGCCGAACCGGCATCAGGCCAGCGGCCCTCGTTCAACGCATCCAGGCCGTCCGCATAGGGCGTGAGGGCTTGAGGCGATAGGGCGGCAAAGGCAGAGCCGGGACTGAGCAGGCAGGCAAGGGCCAGCAACGATGCTGAAGTGAAGGATATGAACGAGGCCATCTGGGACCTCCCTCGTCATGCCGTGTGGGCGGTGGGGGATCCGACGGTTTACGGAATACAAGGCCTCAAAGCTTACAGGCTGATCCCGCCCGCAAGCAAGAGCCCGGAATCTCTCCAGCGCAGGCGGTGAGGCTGGTGGCCCATAATCGACCAGATGCAAGCCTTCAAATGGGAGTGATATAGTTGGTTCCGGTAGTGCGGTTCTGCCACGCGCGATGGTCGGTCTATGGCGACCTCTCTCCACTCTGTCCACGCTGAATTCTCCGACACCCATCCATTTTCCCTCTTCGAAGGCGATCTCGTGTCGAGAGTATTTGCCTATCTCGGAATGGGCAGCTATGGCGTGGGGGATTTGCTCAAGCGAAGCCTGTTGCTGATTTCCGTCACGTGGGTGCCGCTCGCACTGTTGGCGATCGCCTCGGAGGTGCATTGGATTCAGCCTCCGGGCCAGGATTTTTTCCTCGATGTTGCTGCCTATGGTCAACTGATTATCGGTCTGCCCATGTTCCTCGTTGCCGAGCGCGTCATCGATAGACAGACGCGAGACGCGGCGCGCTGTTTCTTGACTTCCGGCGTCGTCGAGGTGGGAGATGCGTCTCGTCTCTCTCACCTCAATGGAAAAGTCGAACGGCTGCGGAAGCAACTGCGGACCGAACTGCTCTGCATCGGCCTTAGCTATGTCATCACTGCGGCTTGGATCGTTCCAGAAATGTATAATGATCGGGACACGTGGCATGCCATGGGTCCGATCGGTCAACTGCAGACGCTGACATGGCCTGGTTTGCTGGAATTCGTATTCGTCGGACCTCTCACCACCTATTGGTGGTTGCGCTGGTCATGGAAGATTGGTATCTGGAGTTGGTACCTGTATCGACTGTCGAGGCTTCGATTGAATCTTGTCGCGTCGCATCCGGACAAGACCGGCGGAATCGGATTTCTCAGTGATGCTCAAACCAAGTTCGGCATCGTGATCCTGGCCTACGGCTTTAGCAACGTCGCTCCCACGATCGGTTACAAGCTGGCGTTCGAAGGGGCCGCGATGTCGGTGGTTTCTGTGTGGGGGTATGCCGCGAGCTTTGTCATCGGGGCTCCGTTGCTGTTCACCATCCCGCTTTTCATGTTTACCGGGCAACTGTATCAGGCCAAGGCACGGGCCATGGAATTGTTTCAAGAGCGGTCCATGGAACGGGCCCTCGCGTTCGAACAGAAATGGCTGAAGGCTTGTTCGAGCGGCAGCTACGAACTCATGAGCGGAAGTGATCTTGCCGGGTTGAACGCGCTCAACCAGGTCTATGACCATATCCATGCTATGCGCGTCGTCCCGTTCGACTTGCGATCGTTCTCGGAACTGGTCGGCTCCGCACTCGGCCCAATGGTGCCGCTGTTGCCCTATCTGGTCGATCTCCCTGAACCCTGGCTTCGAGCCATCGAGGAAGGAAAGAAGTTGCTGCACTAGCCTCCACGAGGTTGATGCGACGATCATGAGCGGTTTGTCGGTTGCCTGACCTCGCCTGCATGACTGTTTTTGAATCGGTTCGCGATGAACTTACGACTTTCCTCTGCGAATAACAGCACAAGGGCGCCCAGTGCGAGCGGTATGAAGATCCAGGCAGGCAAGGGGCCGGTTGCAAAAATTGCGTTGCCCCAGGGGGTATAGACGATCAACATCAGGACAGCGAGTTCTGTCGCGATTCCCCAGAGGACCAATGGATTGGTGAACCAGCCGAGTTGAGAGAGCGGCACCCGGTCTGAGCGGCAGGCGAACACGTTCGCGACCTGGGCGAGGACGATGGCGGCGAAGGTGGCGGTGGTGGCTTGTTTGTAGAGCCGATCAGACCAGTCGAGCGGCGTGCCCCAGGTCCATCCCTGTGTCAGGAGCAACAAAAAGAACGCGGCCATGGCGATTCCGGCTTCGATCAGCCCCAAAAAGACATAGGCGCGGAGGAGAAGGGAAAGATTCATCAGCCGTTCCGTACGCGGGCGCGGGGGGATGGCCATGATGCCGGCGTCGGGCTTTTCTGCACCCAGGGCCAGAGCTGGAACCATGTCAGTCCCCAGATCCACCGCGAGGATTTGCGGGACCGTGAGTGCCAGCGGAACTCCGAACAAGCCGTATGCAAGATAGGGGACGACCTCGGGCACGTTGCTCGCCAGCACGTAGGTGGAAAATTTTCTGATGTTGGCATAGACGGCCCGGCCCTCTTCAATGGCGTTGACGATGGTCGCAAAGTTGTCGTCGAGCAAAATCATGTCCGCCGTTTCTTTCGCCACGTCGGTTCCGGTAATGCCCATCGCAATGCCGATATCGGCTTTCTTGATGGCCGGGGCGTCGTTCACCCCGTCGCCCGTGACGGCTACCACTTCTCCCATATCTTTCAACACCGACACCACGCGCATCTTGTGCCGGGGAGCCATGCGCGCGAAGACCGGCTCGGCCTCATCGGGACGGGTGGGCGTGAGCAGCAGACGTAGCGCCTCATCGGTCATTGTTTCGACCTGATGCCCTTCGATCACGGGAGAGTATTCGACCGAGTCGGTATGAAACTCTTTCGGCGCCAGCCCGATCTGACGGGCGATGGCCAGGGCCGTAAGTGGATGGTCGCCAGTAATCATGATGGTGCGGACGCCGGCTTGGCGGCAGCGCACGAGAGCCTCCGGTACTTCGCGGCGTGGGGGATCCATCATCGCAACGAGGCCGAGGAAGGTAAGGTTTTGTTCCACCTGGTCGATACCCAGCTTCTCCACCCCCTGCTCGATTTCACGCATAGCCACAGCCAGGACCCGATAGGCCTGCTGCGCGAAGGTACGGCTCTGCGCCATGATGCGTTGGCGGTCCTCCTGACTCATCGGCGAGCGTGCTCCTTGGTGGAGCATCTGGTTGCAGAGGGGCGTGACCGACTCCGGCGCTCCCTTCACGAAGGCCACGAGTCGGCCCTCACGCCAATGGAGGGTGGACATGCACTTCCGGTCCGCATCGAAGGGGAGCTCCCCCATCCGGGGCAATGGTTCATGGTGGAGGAGTCCGTGATCCCGTGCAAACTCGACCAGGGCCACTTCGGTTGGATCGCCTGTGATGGTGGGGCGGCCGTCGGTCCGTCGCACGCGCTTGGCATTGTGGCAATGAATGATCGCATCGAAGAGCGGGGCATACTCCACGGTCTCGATCGCGCTGGTCACGCGTCCAGCGATGACCAGGCAGCTTTCCTGCACCTCGACTTCGAAATGGTCCATATAGAAACGAGCCACGCGCATCCGGTTCTCGGTCAGGGTCCCGGTCTTGTCCGTGCAGATGACGGTGGTGCAGCCCAATGTTTCCACGGAGGTCAGTTGCTTGACGAGGGCATGGCGTTTGGCCATACGCTGACTGCCCAACGCCAAGGCCAGTGTCACGGTGGGGAGCAGTCCTTCCGGTACGTTCGCCACGATGATGCCGATCCCGAAGATCGCGCTGATCCAGAGCCCCAAGCCCATGGAAATACCTATGACGAAGAAGATTCCACCCATGGCAACCGACAGCAACGCGACCACATGGGTGACCTTCACGATCTCTTTCTGTAGCGGGCTGAGGCTTGTCTCCACGCTCGTCGATAGGCGGGCGATCTTGCCGAATTCCGTCTGCATGCCGGTGGCGAACACGACCGCCCGACCTCTTCCGGAGAGCACGGGGGTGCCGGCGAATACGAGATTGGGAATGTCGAGGAGATGCCCGTCGACCTGCGGCTCCGCAGTCCGTCGCTTCGGTTGGGATTCGCCGGTGAGCGAAGAGGTGTCGACCCGCATTTCGGTTGCCTCGACGAGCCGGGCGTCGGCAGGGATTTGTTCACCCTCCTCGATTAACAGCATGTCACCGGGCACGATCTCGCTCCGTGACACGTTATGCGGTTGATTGCTTCGCAGTACCCATGCCCTGACAGGCAGGAGGCGATGGAGGGCATGCACGGCGCGCTCCGCTTTATATTCCTGAAAGAAGGCAAAGACGGCATTGATGACGATCACACCGATGATCGCCCAGCCGAGCGTGCTCATGCCTTCGCCGGGCTTCATGAATTCCGCCGTGAAGGCCAGGGCTGCGGCGATCCAGAGCAAAATCGCCAGGAAGTGGGTGAACTGGCGGAGGAACCCTCGAATCAATGAATAGTGACCCGGTTCCTCCAGGATATTGGGGCCATACCGACTGAGCCGCTGCTGTGCCTCTTCGGGCGACAAACCGCCTTCCCCGGTTCTCAGGTACGCGAAGGTTTCGCCGACCGTCAGCTGGTAGATGTGTGGTTTGTCGAGATCAGTCACGCGCGCCTCGTACGATCAGGAGGGAGCAAGGGGTGTCTCAGAAGACTTTCTGAGACCCCGGATCTTGCCGACCTCCTGGTAATCGGCCCCCCACTGCGAGCATTCAGAGCTATCCACGGCACAAGTATTCGCATGACAGACTCTTCCTCAATGGCAATGACGGCTTCGGTATCGGATTAGCATTGGATGGGGCAGTGGACCGTGTTGGAGAATATGTGAGACGCGTAACATTCTCAGGGTCGTGGAGAGAGAGGCACCCTGTCTCGTGACGCGTATGTCGTATCTTGTTTTAGATTAGACCCACCGAAGGACGAATGACAGAAAACGAGTTGCGAACAGTGACGGTGACGGAGATCTTGAACATGCCGACGAGCCTCGTATCTCCTATGGAACGATAGCGGATGGACGATGGACCGTCGACGCCTGAGGGCCTTTCTCGCCCTCTTCAAGGTTAAAGACGACATCAGTCCCGTCATTCAATTCCTCGAACGTGAGACCCTGTAGCGCGTGTTTGTGAAAGTACACCTCGCCGCCGCCTTCCTTGAGGATGAATCCAAATCCCTCCTTGGGGAACAGTTTGCAGATTACGCCTCGAAATGGCGGGATCGGAGCGGTGCGTACCTCGGTGCGACTCCGTTTCTCCCTGAATTTTCTGAGTTCGATGGCAATGGCGTCAAAGGCGGTTTTGATGGACTCCTCGAACGTCTTGTCTTCCTTGCGGGCCGTCACGGTCTGGCGAACGGGGAGCGTGACGACGATGAGCGTCTCTGCAACGTTGGGCAATTTCTTGTGATGGAGATTTTTGGTCAGCGTGACTCGCCCATGAGTCAGATCTTCATACTTCCGCCGGAGGTCAGCCATGCGGGTTTCGATGTTTATTTTCCAGCGGGGGGCCATCACGATGTTTCTACTTTCAATTTCCAGCTCCATGCTGCCTCCTCTTGAAGCGGATCGTGGTTCTTGGTGGTGGTTGATATCAGCAAGTGATGTGCCGCGGGCTCCTAGAGGCGAGAGGTGTGAGACTTGGGGCTGTGGGCGTGAGAGTTGTCTTCTCGCCTCTGCCCCGGCGGCGCGCCTGGGTGTGAAAGTGGCGCATTTTTCCTCAGCGACAGTCATGGCAGTGAAGCTCAATGCGCCAGTTCAGATTGAAGCGAATGGTCAAAGCGAAATTCCTCTAGCAAGATACTGAAAAAATCCGCCGTGTTCTTAGAACGCCCTCAGCCTATCGTACTTGCACACCCGGGCCCTCGTGCGAGAGAGGATTAAAGTATTGCTGGAACCAGGTGAGAGCCTGCTCCGCGACCTCTTCGAGCGTGCCAGGCTCTTCAAACAGGTGCGAGGCGCCCGGAACGATCACAAGACGTTTAGGGCAGGCCAGAAGTCGGTAGGCTGCTCGATTCATCTCGATGACCGGCTCGTCGTCTCCACCGACAATCAGCAGCGTCGGCACGGTGACCGACGGAAGATATTGCTCGGCCAGATCCGGTCTGCCGCCTCGCGACACGACAGCCTGAATCGACGAGGAATCGCGGCCTGCCGCCTGCAGGGCTGCGCCGGCGCCGGTACTGGCCCCGAAGTAACCGATGCGCAGGCCCTTCGTCCTGACATCCTCTTCGAGCCAGGCTTTGGCAAACAGAACCCGAGCTGGAGGTGGCGAGCGACGAAGTTCTTGCGCAGACTGAATCGCCCGCTGCCGCTTCCATGAGCGAAGACCACCATTCCGAGTGTCTGTGTCGGAAGGCCGAGGATTCCTTCGAGGGTGAGAGGCCCACGGGTGAGTCTTACTGCCTGTTCATTCATGGCCGCCGACCGGTCCACATCCATCATTTTTTCACCTTCCGATTCCGGACAAAGAGCGGGGGGCCTAATGACCACAGTCTGATTGATTTGCCCTACAAAGCAACTCAGCAAGTCTAATGCCGTTGGCTCAGCAGTCGCGTGAGGCATGAGGGATGAGTCTTACGATTCACGTCTTCTGTTGCCTTCTGCTACAGAGTGAAAAGGATACTGTAGCAGGACACCCCCGGAGATGTTGGGGCAAGGGGTTGATGGCTCATAGTCGATAGAATGTCGAAGTACGAGATCGCCTGATCCATCGAGTTAATGAACATCTGCTATTTGCCTGTACCTCGGTGGCACCGGCCTTGCTGATGCCAGGGAATGAGTTGATCCTTCGGGAGATTGCATGGTGAATCGATCTCCATCAAGATGCTTGTGCCGGTAGATGTGTTTCCTTGTTCGAAGGAAGCCTTCCGCGTCGCATTGACGCTTGCCGGGATGTTTCAAGCCAAATTATGGCTTCTGCATGCGATCGAGACGAGTGCTCTGTCGGCCTTCAATATACTGGGATTATTGGCGCTAGAGGTGCCTTCAAACGCACAAGGTCAGAACGGCTGTCCGGGTTCGGTTCTTCCGTTGCCACCTATATCTAAACGATGATGTGGGAATTAGTAAGGAGGGAGGTGCACATGAGAAGTCAGAAGGCGCAGTCGTGGGGATGGGTCCTTGTGTTTGTCGTCACATGCGGGTTTTTTTGGTGGGAGGGGACGGGGCCGGGAGTTTCGCAATCGGAGCAAGTGGTCGAGGTCACGATCAAGGATTTCAAGTTTGTGACCAACCAGGGGCCGCTTAAGCTCGGATTCCCTTCAGTGATTAAAGTGAGGAACGAGGATGCCGAACGGCACGACTTTAGCTCGACCATGTTTGAGGGCATTCCGACTCAGGTCGAGAAGGACGGGGTGATCGTCTATGGACGAGGCGTGGGCGGTGTCTTTCTCGATCCCAAACAGGATGCATCCATTCGGTTCAACATGTCGCGGCCTGGTCGGCATGAGTTTCGTTGTTCAATCCATCCGGACATGATTGGTGAGTTGGTCATACTCAGCGTGGAGGCGGTGTAAGATGTAAGAAATAGACACGAGATTCGCAGGCTCAGGATCGTTCTCCTCCGCCGACCCGACGAGAGATGGAAATCTCCGCTGAGTCCTCTGCAACGTGCTAGTCTGTCTGGCTATGCAGGGAAGTGGGGAGTGTGACTGATCAGATTCTCACTTCCGTCTTTCCGCTCACCGCCTTTATCCTGGTGGCAATGTCTCGTCGCGCGGATCGATTGGTCGGTGTATTTGCAAAATTCCAGTCGGGGTCATAGGAGTCCTCACATCATGAATGCTCCTCGCACGATCGTTGGTATCTTAGTGGGGGGCGGACCGGCTCCCGGCATCAATAGTGTGATTAGTGCCGTCACGATCCGAAGTATCCTTGCCGATTGTGACGTGGTCGGCATCCTTGACGGATTCAAATGGCTCATGGAAGGCAGTGCAAGTCAGGTCAGGCCCCTCTCGCTCGAGGAAGTCAGTCGCATCCACTTTCGAGGCGGGTCGTATATCGGCACCTCGCGGGCGAACCCGACGAAGAAGCCCGAGCATCTTGCCAACGTCGTGTCCTCCTTGACGAGACTGGGGATCACACGTCTGGTGACCATCGGAGGAGACGATACGGCCTTTTCAGCGCTTAGACTTGAAGAACAGGCGGCCGGGCGCATTCACATCGTGCATGTGCCGAAGACGATCGACAATGATCTCGATCTCCCTTCCGGGATTCCGACGTTCGGCTTTCAAACGGCCAGACATTTCGCGGTCGAGATCGTCAAGAATCTCATGGTCGACGCCCATACCACGTCGCGTTGGTACTTGGCGGTTACCATGGGACGCAAAGCCGGGCATTTGGCGCTCGGGATCGGCAAGGCCGCCGGTGCGACGCTGACCCTCATTCCCGAGGAATTTGAAGAGCGGCCGGTGAAACTTCAGCGTGTTTTAGATCTGGTGGTGGGGACGATGATCAAACGTCTCAGCGAAGGGCGCTCCGATGGGGTGATCGTGCTGGCGGAAGGACTGATCGAGATTCTTGACCCGCGCGATCTGGGGGGATTGGACCATGTCGAACGCGACGAACATGGTCACTTGCGATTGGCAGAGGTGGATATCGGCGATGTGCTCCGGCGTGAAGTGACGAAGAGCATGAAAGCCTTGGGGCTTGCCACCACGATCGTCGCCAAGAATGTGGGGTATGAATTGCGCTGTGCGGACCCGATTCCGTTCGATATGGAGTACACCCGCGATCTGGGCTACTGTGCGGCGCAATACCTTCTTGATGGAGGCACTGCGGCGATGGTGTCGATTCAGGATGGACGATTCACACCGATTCCATTTAAGGAGATGGTCGACCCCGTCAGCGGCCGGGCAAAAGTGCGAATGGTGGATATTACGTCACAGTCGTATCAGATTGCGCGCCAGTACATGATTAGGCTGTCCGATGAGGACTTCAAGGATGCGGTGGCGCTTGGCCGCTACGCGGCCCTCACGGGGATGTCGCCGGACGCCTTTCAACGCCGATTTCAGCAAGTGGCCTCGAATGTGATGGGAGCTCCCGTGAAAGGATGCGCAACATGAATGTGCTCGTGGCGACGGATGGATCGAAGTATGGGCGGTGGGGGCTCAACTGGGTGTCCAAGCTTCCGTTCATCGAGCCAACTCGGGTGACGGCGCTGCATGTGCTCGATATCGATGCGTTCCGCTCGCCGTTTTTGGTGCAACCGGTGATGGCCGGCAACGAGCGGTACATCCAGGAAGAAATTCAGCGTATCGAAGCGCGCTCAGCCAAAACCATCATGGACACGAAGAAGCAGTTGGCGGCCTTAAAGCTCAAGGGGACAGTCCTCGAGGACCAAGGGGCAATCGCACCGATGATCTTGAAGCGCGTGCCCAAACGGGACGGGCTCCTGGTCGTGGGGAGTCATGGCCTCGACGCCCTCGACCGTTTCATGCTCGGCAGCGTCTCGACGAATCTCCTCCATCATGCGACGTGCCCGATGCTCGTGGTCAAGGGCGCTGCGGGGCCGCTGCGGCGGATCACCTTGGCGATCGACGGCTCGGACGCATCGGTCAAAGCCCTTGAATTTGTGCTGGCCAAGCTTCGGCCAGTTAGTTCGCCCGGCAAGGCCGGGCGTCTTCCGATTCACGTGAGCGTGATCCATGTGATGCCTTTCATCAAGTATCCGGAAATGAAAGAGGCAGGCCGCAAGTTGGTAGAGCAGAGCGTACGGAAACTGATCGAGGCTGGATTTACGGCCGAGGCCCTGTGTCAGCTTGGGAAGCCGGCCGAGGAGATTGTACTGGTGGCGACGAAACACCACGCCGATCTGATCGTCATGGGAGCCAAAGGGCTGGGCGCCATCGCGCGCTTTCTGGTGGGCAGCGTCTCGACCAGGGTCGTCCACCTCAGTGCCTGTTCGGTGCTCGTGGTGAGATAGCACGCGCCGATACTCGTATCTCTACCGGTCTCCTCCGTCTCGTTCCTGTTATTGAGCGATGTTTCTTGAGGGCTGCCGACGAATTTCTCCAGTGGCGTTTGGCCGCAACCTTGTTTCAGATTGTCGATTGCCGGTAGGATGTTCGTCGAGAACGCTGTTCTGCCGCATATCTCCGGTATTGCTATGAGCCCACGAAAATCCCCTCGTCACGTGCCGCCAACCGTGAAATCAAGCAAACGGGTTCAGACATCGAAATCAACAGGGCCCGTTCTTCCTGGTCAAGTGCCAAGGGGTGAAGCGGAGCAACAAGAGCTTCTGCACCACCTCAGGGAACGGGTGAAGGAGCTGACTGCCCTGCATGGAACCGTACGGGTACTGCAAGACAGCACGAAAGCGTTGGCAGAGATCTTCGGGCAAATTGTGGCCCTCATTCCACCGGCCTGGCAATATCCTGAAGTGACGGCGGCGCGCATCCAGTTTGATGGCCTGACTGTGACGACCCCGTGCTTTCACGAGACTACGTGGCTACAGCGGGCTCCGCTCGTCACGGCGAAGGGCACGAAGGGCACGATCGATGTCGTGTATGTGGAGCACAGGCCGGAAGAGCGGGAGGGGCCATTTCTTCTCGAAGAACGACTGCTCATCGATTCACTGGCTGACAGTGTCTCCTCCTACCTCACACGCCGGGAGGCCGAGGAGTCTTTGCGGTCGGCTCACGCGCAAATGCAGACCTTGTCTCGCCAGCTCATGCAGGTACAGGAACGGGAGCGCCGGCAACTCGCGCACGATCTTCACGATGAAATCGGTCAGGCCGTCACCGCCATTAAAATGAACCTGCAGACCATGCAGAGGGTCGCCGATACGTCGATCGTTCAGGATACGTTGAACGACAGTCTGGGGATTCTGGACAAAATTCTTCAGCGAGTCAGGGACCTCTCCCTGGACCTACGTCCCTCGTTGCTCGACGACCTCGGCTTAGTCCCTGCGGTTCGCTGGTATGTCGAACGGCAGGCGCAGCGGGCAGGACTTGTCGCCGAGGTTGAGGCGGAGAAGTTGCTGCAGGACCTGGAGCCGGACTTGTCTGTGGCCTGTTTTCGCATCGTGCAAGAATCGATCACCAATATTCTGCGCCATGCGAAGGCGACCAAGATTCGTGTGGAGTTGCGACAGACTGATCAATATCTGGATCTCTGCATCAAGGACGATGGAGTCGGGTTTCGCGTCCGGGAGACGTCGGCTATGGTCGCCGGCCGATCGACCCTGGGCTTGCTCGGAATGCAAGAGCGGGCGCAGGCGCTGGGTGGGCAAGTCACGATTCAGTCTTCGCCGGATCGGGGAACGGAGGTTCGCGTGCGAATGCCCCTCCGGCTTCCTGAGGCTGCAGAAGGCAAATAAGGAGGCCTGCGCGCCTATGCCGATTCGAGTCATGTTGGTCGACGATCATATTTTGATTCGAGCAGGTCTCAGCGCGCTGCTCCAGAGTTTACCGAATATCTCGGTCATCGGCGAAGCCAGCACTGGACAAGAAGCGCTCGAGGTGGTGGCCCGTGAACAGCCGGATGTGGTGCTGATGGATATTGCGATGCCGGGATTGAATGGTTTGGATGCGGCGGCCCGAATCGTCAAGCAATGGCCGGGAGTCCGGGTGATTATCCTCTCGATGCACGCGAACAAGGAATATGTCGGACAAGCGCTCGATGCGGGAGCCACAGGCTATCTTCTGAAAGGCGCTGAGCCTGCCGAACTGGAATTAGCTCTCAAGGCGGTCATGCGCGGCGAGACATATCTGACGTCCAGTGTATCGAAACCGGTGGTCGATGAGTACGTGGCCCGTCGAAAGGATCAAGCGGGATCCCTGCATGACCTGACCTCACGTCAGCGGGAAATCTTGCAGTTGATCGCCGAGGGCAGTTCAACCAAAATGATTGCCCAAAAGCTGAATCTGAGCATCAAGACTATCGAAACCCACCGAAGTGAACTGATGCGCCGGCTCGACATCCATGATGTGGCGGGGCTGGTCCGTTATGCCATTAGGACCGGTCTGGTTACGTTGGGGACCTAGCCCGTATTGCGTCGCGCCTCGCACCTCCTATTCATCTGATTTCCCTGTTTTTTCTCGGACTCCTACTCCTCAGGTGTTTTTCTTTGCCGTTTCAGGGTTCCCCTGATACCCCCCCTCGCCGAGTTTGTGGGACTGTATGGGCAGGAAGAACGATACAAAGGGTGTCTCACATGGAGCAGGGCAGGCGAGCAAAAGAGTTCAAAGGTTTTCTTGAACGGCATGAACAAGGAGGGAGAAAAATGATGTTGAGCAAATCTAAAAATCTATTGGCGGCCATTCCCCTTGTGGCCGTACTCGGCCTTATTGGATGCGGGGGGGTCTTTGCGACTCAGCCGGAAGACCTTGTTGCATCCAACGCCAGTGCTGAGGACCACATGGCAGCGGCGATGCTCTATCAGAGCAAGGCGAACCAATTATTGGCGGACGCAGATCAATACGAAGCCGCCGCGTCAAAGATTGGGCCCCATGAAGATCCTAAGGGCTTTCGGCGCGGAGGGTTGGTGACGGCCGGACAGGAGAAGCGGAATGCTGCCGTACACATGCAGGAGCTTTACGCAACGCATCTCGAGAGAGCTCAAACGATGTATGGAATGAAGAAGCCGGAGTAATCGATTTCGGAAGTTAAGGACAGTCGGTGAGGGGGCAACGCCGTCGGAGGATGGTGGTGCCCCCTCGCCTTATCCAATCGGGCAGGGCTGCCTTCGTAAATCACTTCTTTTCACCCACCCTTTTCCGTCTCGTGTCTCTACGTGGACATAGCCTGTATTAACCGGGCTCTCCACGTCCACAATCAGCCCGGTATTGATCGTGTCCCCGGTTATGTGGTCGTCTGGACCGGTTCGAACAGAGATGGATTCGGTTCGGGGAGCGAAACAGACCAATGGAACTGCGATCAAAAGAGGCCCCGTACCTTGCTCCTGTTCCTTGTCCTGCATGCTCTCGGCAATCTCGGCTTCTTCTACGACAAGGCGGGACTTGGATAGATATCTGCCAACCTCGGTCACGGCCGCGGGGCTTCCAGCCGAATGGCTCCCTGATAGGCGCTCAAGAAGCAGCCGACCGACCGACGAAATTGTGGAGCGCTTGGATGGCTCCGATGAGGCAGCGGCAGGAGTCGATCTTTGTGTTTCATCTCCGTCGGCTTCCACCAATTGGATGACAGTGCCGGTTCGAGTGGGGGAAATACAGGCCGCCACTATTCGGAGCCCTGAATTGCCAGCCAGGAGTTTTTCCATCGTGGCAATGGAGCCGGGACAACTGATATGCGGGATTGTGACCCGACCGAGCCCATCCAGGACTCGATGCCTTCGCTCCACAAGTGCCGGGCTCGCGACGAATGGCATTACGGAAGGCATGGTCCCCTCGATCATCGTGACAGGAGTTCCGAGCACGTGTGCAGTGGACTGTTCTACGATCTCCATGACCAGCTTCAGATCGACCGTTGATGGAACTTCATAGGAGTTCACTGCCGAGGCTGAGCTGCTTGCGCATCCCGAGAGCAGGAAGAGGCTCGCCAGAAAAACCGCCGAGAAGCAGAAGCCCGAACCATTGAAACGTATCATGATGTCCCCCCTTAAATAACAAACGTCCTCAGCCGCAATGGGCCTGAGGACGTCCTTGTCCTGAGATCGAGGTCGTAAGCCCCGTCGGGGAGGCATCATTGCCCCCGGTGATTCAACTCAAAAAAAAAGTCCTCGCCCGCGTTCCAGGGCAAGGACCTCATTGTCCTACTCGTTTGGCCAGAGACGTCGTTGTCTCTCCCACTCAGACTCCCGATATCTTTATCATTCAGGTTCAGGCAGAGTCAATGAGTGCGTGGAAAACGCACAGGTAGCAGAAGGCCGCATGAT